>CBDUWM010000020.1:0-9758 GCA_965370925.1 uncultured bacterium | reverse complement strand
ATTGAAACATCATCTACACAGAAAGATTTAGAAATTGAAATCATTAGACCCAGAAATTATGAGACTTTAATTTTTGGTTCAGTATTAAAAATGATGCCTGATTCATTCCCATTCTGGCATTCTTCTCAAGTGCAAGACCCAGGACTAAACTTATCAATGTATAAAAACAAATCAGCAGATAAACTCCTAGAACAAATCAGAGAAGAAACAGAGGAGTCATTTAGAAAAGAAAAATACAACAAACTGCAAGAAATAATAATTCAGGATGCTCCATGTATTTTCCTATTTAACCCAAATAATTCGTACTTTGTATCAAAAAAAATCAAAGGAATCCAAGAAACAAAAGGAATCGATTTATCAAAAAGATTCTCTTCTATAACAAGTTGGTATATTAATACCACAAGAAAGTGGAAATAATCTATAAATAAAATAACAAAAACTATAACCTCTATAAAAGAGCTAATTTAATTATGAAAAATCTAAAAATTATATGCCTAGGTGGACTAGGCGAAGTTGGTAAGAATATGACCCTATTCGAGTATGATGATCAAATACTTATACTTGATATTGGTTTAATGTTCCCAGGAGAAAACATGCCTGGAATAGATTGTGTTGTACCTAATACAGAGTACTTAAAAGGAAAAGAGAAGAAGATCAAAGGAATCGTCTTTACTCATGGACACTATGATCACATAGGAGCAGTTCCCTACATTCTACATAAATTCAATAGACCTAATCTGCCAATATATGCAGGAGGACTTGCTAAGGGAATAATACTTAAAAGACAAGGAGAATTTAAGACACAACCTAAATTAAATATCAAAGATATCAAAGATGGAGACAAGATAAAAATAGGTCCATTTGAAATAGAATTCTTCCATCAGGCACATACTATCCCAGATAATCTAGGACTAGTAATCAAAACTCCTCTAGGAAATATTGTACATACTTCAGACTTTAAATTTGATGAAAATCCTGTAAATGATAAAGCGACTAACTTCGCCAAATTAAAAGAGATTGGGAAAAGAGGTGTATGGCTTTTAATGTGTGACTCAACTGGAGCAGAAGAAGAAGGACATTCTTTATCAGAAGAAGTAATAATGGAGAACCTTGCAAAAATCTTTAAAAATGCAAAAGGAAAAATCATTGCATCTTCATTCGGATCATTAATTAATAGAATCCAACAATTAATAACTCTTGCAGAAAGAAATGGAAGATATGTTGCTATTGATGGAACTACAATGAAAACTAATGTAGAAATGTGTAGAAACCTTGGACACATGAAGATTAAGAAAGGAACATTAATCACTGCAAAACAATTAAGAAATTACCCAGATAATAAGGTAACTCTAATCTGCACAGGAGCCCAGGGAGAAGAAAGAGCTGTTATGGCAAGAATTGCATCAGGAGAATACCAACACCTAAAGCTTAATCCAAAGGATACTGTAATCTTTTCATCGTCAACTGTCCCTGGAAATGAAAGAACAGTACAAGCTATCAAAGATGAATTCTATAGACAGAAAGCAGATGTATATCATTACAAGATGATGGACATTCATGCTTCAGGACATGCTAAAAAAGAAGAGCTAAGGCAAATGATAGATATAATGAAACCACAGATGTTCTTCCCTATTCATGGACAATATTCCATGCTTGTATCTAATGCAAAGATAGCTGAAGGACAAGGAATAAAAGAGAAGGATATAATATTGGCGGAAAATGGACAAGTTATCAATCTAACAAAGGAAGGATTCTCATTTAGTGCAAACAAAGTACCGTCTGACTATGTTATGGTAGATGGTTTGGGAGTTGGAGATATTGGAGAAGTAGTATTAAGAGATAGAAATATCCTATCCCAAGATGGAATATTTGTAGTCATTACTGTAGTAGACCATCAAACAGGCAAAGTAAAAAACTCTCCAGATATAATATCAAGAGGATTCATATACCTAAGAGAATCAAAAGAACTACTATTTGAAACAAGAAAAAAAGTTGTAAAAATTATACATAGATCAACAGGATCAAATGGTGTAGTAAATTGGAATTACATTAAAAACAACATCAGAAATGAACTAGGGGAATTCCTATTCAAGAAAACAAAAAGAAGACCAATGATATTGCCTGTTATAATAGAAGTGTAATAGAAAGAGCCCCTTACGGGGCTCTTCTTCATTTAACAATCTCTTTTAATTCTTCTATTTTCTCTTTCAATTATATAAAGAAAATGTATATCAAAACCGTATCATTTTATAACTTAACAACTTAACTTAATCACTTACTCATGTTAATTATTTATCATTTCTTTAACATAACATTTCTTTGATGAGCAAAAAGTTTGAAAAGCTTAACATTAACAAAATAACTGAATTTTCCAACTTGCACCTTATCAATCAATCCAGATTTATGCTCCGCAAGTTCATTCAAATATTTAGATGCAGTTTGTCTTGTAACTCTTAAATCATTTTTAACAAAATCAATTTTAGTATATGGATGTTTAAATAAATTATTGAGCAAATCTTGACTATAAAATGAAAAATTATCACGTAAAAAAAGTTTATATTCTTGCATTAATCTTTTTATCTCACCAATCAAATAAATCGTGTCTTTGGCTGTTATAATAATTCCGTCCAACATAAACAAAATATATTCTTCCCAAGAATCATTATCACGCACATTTTGCAAATGATGATAATAATCACTTTTATTTTGAATAACAAAACGACTAAAATATAAAACTGGCGAATCTAAATATCCTCTTGTCATTAAATATAATATATTTAAAATTCGACCTGTTCTTCCATTACCATCATAAAATGGGTGAATAGATTCGAATTGATGATGAATAATCGCTAATTTTATAAGCGGATCAATAGTATGAAGTTTGTCATTGTTGATATATTCAACAAGATTATTCATTAAATCTTCTATTTCTTTTCCATCTTGCGGTGGCTCATATATAATCTCACCAGTGTTGCCATTTTTTATAACTGTCCCTGATATTCTCCTGTAGCCAGCTTTATTTTGTTCCAAAAATTGTTGAACAATTAAAATGCAATCATTTGTAATGAGTTTTGTTCTCTGCACCCTTGCCACACCTTCTTGTAAAGCCCTCCTGTAATTTTGCACCTCTTTAGTAGCAATATTTTTGACTAATTTTTCACCAAGTTCTGCCTTGAAAATTTCATCATGCGTTGTAATAATATTTTCCACTGCTGAACTGTCTTTTGCTTCTTGCAGAATGAGTGCATTTATTAAAATACTTTGATTTGGAACAACATGAACAAACCCTTTAAGCTCAGCTAAAGCAGCACGAGTATCAGCTATTTTTTTTAAAATAACCTTTGTTTCAAAATCAAATGAAAATGGTACTTTTTGTAATTTATACATATTATTTAAATAATTATTTTCAGAAAAATATAATATCTGATATTAACTATAGCAACCAAACATAAGTTAAGTAAGAACGGAAATGAATCGAATATACTCGTTCTATTTTGTGAAAAAAATCTAATTCAATTTTAACACTTTTTGTCCTTTATTCTAATGACCACCCCTCTTTAAATGCTTCTGTTATAATTTCAGTTAATTGTTCTTCAGTTAAATTGTATTTTATTCTTATTTCAGCTTTGTATTTTTCCATCAACTCATCTGCTTTATCAATATTTCTAATCAGATTCTCTTGTTTGTAATCTGAATTTGTAATATCAATAGTATAAAGTTTTTCAGCTTCACTATTGGCACGGTCTTCCGATGTAACAATTTCTTTAAAAAACTGTCTTCTTTGTTCTTCAGTTAGACCAAGTTTATTTTCAAATTTCATTCTTTGACTTAGATATTCCTCAAGATTTTCTTTAATCTGAATTGTTATTTCGTAATTCATTCTATCGTTACTCTGGGCAATTTCTGAAGTTACATTGCCTAATTCACCTTTTGGTGCCCATGTAGCTGTTCCTATGTCATATGATCTTGATGATAACTCTTTATCGCTATATAAAAATAAAATTATTTCATCAATATCATTATCTTTTTCTGTTATGTCAGAAATAATTTTTTGAATAATAATATGCACTTCATCTTCCTTAATTTCAGGAGAAACAACAATTCTATATAACATTTTTTTATCCATTGGGAGGGCATTAATTTCTTGTGTTGTATAATCAGAAAACAACTTGTTGCCTAATGCTTTATGACTTTGATCTTCACTTTCAACTATTTCGTAAGCAATCAAAAATGCTTGATTTGGCATGATGTCTGCAACCTCATTTTGTTGTTGAGAAAGAGTATTTTGTTGGTTTATAGAATTATCGTTATCAACTAATGAGCTAATTACGATTAAACCAAAAAAGATAAACAAAGTTATTGCCCACCATTTTTTATACCAAGATTTTAATGTTTTTTCTATTGCCATATTTTTTTTAAAAAAATAAAATTGCTAAAAAGTGCTAAAAAAAATCCTTATTTTATTTTTTCATAAAAGATAATTTTGCCTAACTAGTTATTATCCAAACTCTATTATCTAATAATAACATTTATTAATATATTACCCAAACTTATCTAACAATCTCTTTTAATTCTTCTATTTTCTCTTTCAGCAATTCCTCTGTATCTGCCTCAATAACTAATCTTAATAATGGCTCAGTATTTGATGCTCTTACAGCAAACCACCAATCCTTGTACTCTGCCCTTATCCCATCAATCTTACAAACATCAGCATCCTTATATTTCTCTTCCAATTCTTCTAATATCTGTTCTTCTCTATCAGTCACAACATTAATATCACCTGAAGAATAATACTTTTCATAAGGTTTTACAGCTTCTGAAAGTGTAATATTCTTTTCTGCTAAATAGTTAAGAATCACAAACAATACAAAAAATGGAGCTTCAGAAAAATACAACTCTTTGGAAAAATAATGTCCTGATGTCTCTCCTCCGAATGATATATCATGCTTTCTCATTTCTTCTTTTAAAAATGCATGTCCAACTTTTGTCATATATCCTTTTACAGGAAGATCTCTAATTGCTTTTGTATTTCTTATCTCATAGGCAACTTTATCTACTCCTAAAATATCTGTGACTAAACATAAAATTAAATCTGCCCTAATAAATCCTCCTAGTTCGTTTATAAAAACTATTCTATCTCCATCTCCATCAAAAGCAATTCCTAAATCAAGTTTATTCTCCACCACCTTATTTGCTAAATACTCAATGTTTTTTAAAATCACAGGATTTGCTTCATGGTTAGGAAAATTACCGTCCAAGTCTTTGAAATAATAATCTATCTCCAAATCTGTATTATCAAATATCTTTCCTGCTATATCTCCTCCAATAGCATTAGCAGTATCTACTCCTATTCTAAACTTCTTACTTGTTGTTAAAAACTCTAAATTCTTTTTAATGTATTCTTCTGATATATCTCTCTTTTCTACATTTCCTTTCTCTGTTTCTTCAAACTCTCCTTTTACTGCTATATCTCTAATATCTGCCAGCCCACTATATATTGACATTGGAATACTTCCCTTTCCCACAAACTTAATTCCATTATAGTCCTTTGGGTTATGAGATGCTGTGATTACCATTCCTCCATCAGTCTCATATAGCCCACAAGCATAATACATCATCGGAGTTGAAACTAATCCTAAATCATATACTTCTGCCCCTTGATCTGTTAATCCTTCTATAACTGCCGTAGAAATAGCGTCAGAAGACAGTCTATTGTCCCTTCCTAGCACTATTTTAGGCTTATCTGTTCCATACCTATCCTTCAAATACAAAACAAAGGCCTTTGCTATATTTTTAGCCTTTTGTTCGTCCAATTCACTAGGGTATATTCCCCTCACATCATAAGCTTTGAATATTTTATCCATATAAAACATTTTATCTAATTATTGCAATAATATCAACCTTTTTAGTTGACTTTTACTTTAAAATGCTATAGTATATAACTATGAAAAACTACGAATTAAGCATAATTGCAAAGACTGATACAGAACCAGCTATGCAAAAGTTGGCAGAAGATGTCAAAAAAATACTTATAGATCAAGGGGCAGAAATCACAAAAGACACCCTACCAGCAAGAATGAGATTAGGATATGAAATCCAAGATCAAAATGAAGGAATACTATTATCATTTGCATTTTCTTTTGATGAAGAAAAACTAGGAGAACTTAGAAAAACAATTGATGAAGACCATAGAATCCTAAGACATATGCTTATTAACGCAAAGACTTACCAAAGAAAAACATCACCAAGAAGAAAGAAAAAAGAAGAAACTAAGATAGACGATTCAATCAAAGTTGAAATTGTAAAAGAAGATAAGACAAATCTAGAAGATATTGATAAAAAATTAGACGAAATGTTAAATAAATAAGAAACATTATGAATCTAAACAAAGCACAAGTAATTGGAAACTTAACACAAGACCCTGAAGTAAGACATACTCAATCAGGACAAATGGTCTGTAACTTCACTGTTGCAACAAACAGAATCTGGAAAGATCAACAAGGACAGAAACAGCAACAAGCAGAATTCCATAATATCGTAGCATGGGGAAAGTTAGCAGAAGTTGTATCTAACTATTTAAAAAAAGGAAGTCTTGCATATGTAGAAGGAAGACTACAAACAAGATCATGGGAAGGTAAAGATGGAGGGAAGAAATACACAACAGAAATAATTGCATCATCTCTTCAGTTAGGACCAAGAACTGGCGGAGTACCTGCATCAACACCTGCATCAACACCAGTACAAGAAAATAACAAGGAAGATATCCCTGTAATCCAAGAAGGAGAAGAGGAAATTGACCTATCAGATATACCATTATAATAAATAATAAACATATGGAATGTTACTTTTGTAGAAAAAATATAAAGAATATTGATTCTAAAAACCAGTCAGCTTTGAAAAACTTCTTATCTGCAGCTGGAAAGATTAGACCTAGAACAAAAACAGGTTTATGTGCTTTCCACCAAAGAGATTTATCTAGAGCAGTTAAAAGAGCAAGACAATTAGGAATCTTATCACCATCAAAGAAATAACGAAACAGCCCGCGAGGGCTGTTTTATGTTACTCTTTAAATGATTTAACAACTTCTTTCCTTATCTTCTTCATCAACTCCTTATCTTCTTTTATCTTATTCCTAGCTCTCTCAAGTCCTGCTCCTAACTTCTCTTCTCCGAAATAAAATGTAATTCCCTTTTTAGTTATCACCCCATTTTTAAGTCCAGTATTAAGTACATCTCCTGATTTAGAAATTCCTTCATTAAAATATATATCAAACTCAGTAGTCATAAATGGAGGAGCAACTTTATTCTTAACAATTCTTGCTTTTATCCTTGAACCTATTACTCTCTCTGCATGTTTAATCTGTGCTATTCTTCTTAAATTAATTCTAATAGAGCAATAAAACTTAAGAGCCATTCCACCTGAAGTTGTTTCTGGACTTCCAAACATTACTCCTATTTTCATTCTTGTTTGATTCAAAAACACAACTATAGTTGAAGTCTTAGCTATTATACCAGACAATTTCCTTAAAGCATGACTCATAAGTCTTGCTTGAAGTCCGACTGGCATATCTCCTATATCGCCTGCTATTTCCCTTCTAGGAGTTAAAGCTGCCACTGAGTCTATTACTATAATATCTACCTTACCTGAATGAACTAATGTTTCTACAATCTGGAGACCTTCTTCTCCCGAACTAGGTTGTGAAATAAATAAGTCGTCTGTTTTCACACCAATCTTTCTTGCATAGTCTGGATCCATTGCATGCTCTGCATCAATGAATGCTGCAACACCTCCTTTCTTCTGCACCTCTGCTATACAATGAAGAGCTAATGTAGTTTTACCAGAACTCTCTCCTCCATAAATTTCAATGATTCTTCCTCTTGGTAATCCTCCTACTCCTAAAATTGAATCAAGGGAAAGACATCCAGTACTTGTAGCATCAATATCTACTGCCCTAATATCTTTTAACTTCATAATAGAACCTTCTCCAAATTTCTTTTGGATTTCATCTATTGCTTCTTGAAGTTTATAATTTGTATCTTCTTGTTTTTTTGCCATATTTTTTTATATTAATTCATCTATATCAGACTCATCTATTTCACTTCTACTTTCAGGCTCTCCATAAACATCTCTTGGTTTAGAACCATTTGAAGGACCTACAATTCCATTATCCTCTAACATATCTATTAATCTTGCAGCTCTTGCATATCCAATACTAAGTCTTCTCTGTAAAAATGATGATGATGCTTTCCCTGTTTCAATAACTGTTTGCTTTGCTTGTTCATACATCACATCTTTCTTCCCCGAACTTCTACCAGAACCGACAACAACACCTGGGTCAGTATTTAAACCTTCTGCAATACTCTCTGATAATTCATCCTCCTCTACATCATCATCTTCTTCTTGAGAATTAATGATATAGTCTACAACTCTCTTAATTTCTTTTTCTGAAATATATGCATTCTGCAATCTAACAGGCTTTGGAGATCTGCTTGAGATAAACAACATGTCTCCTGCTCCAAGTAATTTCTCTCCTCCTCCTGCATCTAAAATAGTTCTTGAATCAATTTGAGACGCTACTCTAAAAGCAATTCTTCCTGGAACATTAGCTTTAATCAAACCTGTAATAACATTAACAGATGGTCTTTGTGTTGCTAGAATCAAATGAATTCCAACAGCTCTGGCCATTTGTGCGATTCTTACAATCAATGCTTCTAATTCCTTTCCTCTTGTGCTCATTAAATCTGCTAACTCATCAATAATGAAAACAATGAATGGCATAGGATCTTCATTCTTCTTTTCCATCTTACTATTATATGACCCAATATTTCTTACATTAGCTCCTGATAATAAATCAAATCTTCTGTTCATCTCTTCTATCAACCAAGTTAAAGCGTTTATGGTTTTTTGAGAATCATAAATCACAGGGCATAATAAATGAGGTATATCATTATATGTTGAAAACTCCACTCTCTTAGGATCTACCAAAATCATTCTCAAAGTCTTAGGAGAATTGGAGTATAAAAGACTCATTATTAAAGTATTTAAACAAATTGTCTTACCAGAACCTGTAGCTCCAGCAACTAATAGATGGGGCATTTTTGCCAAGTCTGCAAATATAGGGGTACCAGAAACATTCTTTCCCAATGCTAATTTAAGTGATGTACCAACTTTACCAAATCCAGAATCTGATATTAATGATTTCAATCTTACGATTGCTCTCTCCTTATTAGGAGATTCAATGCCAACTAATGATCTTCCTGGAATAGGAGTTTCAATTCTAATAGGATGAGCTGATAATGCAAGTGAAAGATTCTTAGTAAGTCCTGCTATCTTCGAAACATTAACTCCTTCTGCTGGTTTAATGGCATACTGTGTAACTGTTGGCCCTACATTAACTTCGGAAACTTCTATTGCAATACCAAAAGAAGCTAATGTTCTTTTGATTATCATTGAATTATTTTTAATGTCTCCTGAGAATGCCTTTCCTTCTTCATCTGATAATAAATCTAATGTTGGTAGTTTATAATTATCATTCACTAATTTAGTTCTAATGCCATCTAACGATTTCTTATTATTTTTTCCATTAGAATCATTGATTTTTATCTCATCCTCTTTAATAGTCTCTATACCAAATTTAGGTGAAAATATCTTTTTAATCTTTACCGGTTCATCGTCTTCCTCATCTTCATCATCCTCTCTATTCATAAACTCAAATATTTCTCTATATGATAAGAATGGAGTTGCTAGCCAAATAGAAA
>CBDUWM010000019.1:0-10011 GCA_965370925.1 uncultured bacterium | reverse complement strand
CCGATAACTTGCATTCCAGCAGATCTTAAAATCTGAACAAGAATTTGCCCAAGTATTCCTTTTCTGAATCTCCATTACAATAAACAAAATATCCAGTATCAGAAACCTTAAACCCATTCCCTCTTAACAGCCATTGATACACTTCTAATTGTCTCTTGTATGTTATCTGCCATGGAGCATCTAAACTTACTTCTCCCTTCTTTGATGTTGCTTTATAATCTACAACTATTAGTTCATCATCTTTATTTACCCAAATATCATCTACTGCTCCGAATACTAAAAAATTACTCTCTTTGTGTAAGCGTTGAACACCTACAAAGTTTTCTCTCCATACATCCATATTCTTATGAGAAAATGGAATAGCATCTATATTATTCTCCTTCATTAAAGGATGAGGAGTTTTTTTCTGTCTATATATATCAAATTCTTTTTTCAATAATTCATCAACTGCTTTATTTAAATTGAATGGGAAACCTGGAGGAGTCCCTACCCCTAATCTCCTATCTAAAAAGAAACATCTAGGACATGAAAGAAATAAATCAATCTTTGATCTAGATAATTTAAACGGTGTCTTTACTTTTGGATCAAATCTGTATTGTTTTGGTTTTGGTGGGGTATAAAATGACCTATAAAGATTATAGCATATAAAAAAAGAGCTCCAAAATGGAGCTCATCGCCTATTAAAATACTGGAGTAATGCGTAATCTCGTACATACATTTTTATCAATTCAATCTTTTCGATATGCTCCATTTGATCTATGTCCTTATTAAACGCAATGCATATATTATACTCATTCTCAACAAAAGCATAATCAACAAAATCAAATTCTAATATATCTTTTAACATTCTGCCATAGTGAATATTTTCTTCCTTGAAATGGAAAACCTGAACTAGTTTTAAAAAAAGATTCTCATCATCCTTCCTTAATTCTATTCCCTTGGCTGATTCTTTAAGATATCCTTTTTTATAACTCAAAGTTACACCAAAACTAATATTCTCGGAAAACTCTTCCGAATCATTACGAAAATGCGCAGAACTTATTTGAATCTTCATATTGCCTCCTTTAATTGTGAAATATCAATAAAGTATAATAAAAGAATTATTAATTTAAGTCAATGATTCTTTTTACTTCTGATTCTATTACTTCTCCATCATATTCTGCAGCATGATCATGGGCTGTTTCATAAACTGGCTTCTTTTGATCTAAATGAATGCTAACTGCATCGTTATTTACATATATATGAAATCTAGGATATCCAGAAGCATCCAAAACTCTGACAAAAGAATTGTCATGTTGATGTCTATACCCTGCCCTTCTTAATGCTCTTGCTATGTTGTGTGTTTGTATTTTAAATTTCATTTCTTTTTATATTTTTCAATAAATTCATATAAAAGCAACTCTTCCTTTTCTTTTTTAATATATTTCTTATATAAATAATTAATATGTAGATAAGGTAAATAAACTCCAAAAGCTAAATAATAAAATCCTTCAAATAATTTCCAAGCCATTGAAATTGTTTGTTCTCCAGATAACACAACAAGAAGAATAATTAATAAAATAAATATATAAAATAAGCTTTTTGATGTTTTGAAACCATCTTCTGAAAAGGATGTTAACCAGAACATAAGGAATAAAATAAAAAATGCTTGCTGAAACGAAAGTACCTTATCAAGATACATACCATCTCCTCCAAGTAAATAATAAATACTAATTATAAAAAATATTAAAAAGGAGATACTTCCTATTGTTTTAATATGTCTTGTAAATTTATTAAATGAAAGAAATATAAAAATAAATATGCAAAGTAAAAAATACAAAAAATTCTGTCCATTTAAGAATATATTAAAATCAAAAAACTCAAAAGAATTAGGAACAAATAAAAAGCATATCCCTATAAAAAAATAGAACCAAGAATTGAACAATAATATAAATTTAGGAACATACTTCCTCAATAAATTAATTGATTTTTTTATTTCTTTCATATTTTCTTATAATATAAATCACTCTATCAACTCCACTACCGACCTTCTTATTTCTGTTACTTTTATTTTATCACCATCATGATAGTCCCTTATAGCGTTCATCAATATATCATACTTATATCTCACTCCATTCCCTCTTCTTGTTCCTGGGTCATTTACTATAAACTCCTGTGTTTTATCATTATACCCTATCAATAAAAATGAATGTATTGGTATATTATCAGGATTAATATATGGAGGTGATGTCAAAATCTCAGGCCCATTTAATGGTATCAGAAATAAATGACCATTGTCTATACCATGTTTCAGATCATCAATACTAGGATTATCTACAATAATAGACTTCGTATCATTAAAATATTCATCCCAAATCAATGCCATTGTATCTACTCCAGTATCATGATACAAATGATTGTCATTATTCTCATACTGCCAATCACAGATACTTAATATCTCTCTTAAAGCATAATCTCTCAACATATCATCTTTTCCATATATATTGTATGGATCATCAAATTCTTTTCCTGTAATCCAAATATATGCCTGCAACATACTTGCCTCCTCACAAGCATTCTTCTGACATTGATTATACCACCCTCCCCATGGAGCTTGTTCAAAAAATGGAACATCATGATATACATCACCATCTACAAAAGTATATTTATATTTTTTACGATAATCTAATGATTCCATTCCTAATTCTTTTGAAAGTTCATCTATCTCATCTTGTTTCTTAATATTAAGTTTCAATATATTGTATTCATTCCTAACAGAAAGAATTTTCAAATTATACAACTTAATTAAATTCTCTCTAAACTTATCTAAAAACTTAGAGTTGTATGTATCCAATTCTTCAATCTCAATCACTGCTTTTTCATTCGCTGTAATAACATTAGCAGATAATATTTCTATATCATCTATTTCTGTCTTATTTAACCACAATCTATCTTCCACCCCAGCACGCTTATTAATAGCAGAAATATCTTTATAGAAAATTGCTGTTGTCTTATCTCCACTATTCAAAAAAAGATTATCTCTTAAATTATCAACCAATGGAATATTTACATCTTTTGTCCTCATAGCAAAAACAAAACTTGCCAAAAGAAAAACAAAACAGAATATAATAATTTTTATTATATACTTCATCTTTCTTTATTATAGAAAAAAAATAGCCTTTCGGCTATTTTCTTATTTATTTAATCCCCTTCTCATTCCGTTTCTCTCTCCTCCACCTCTTCCATTTCTCATTCCTCTTCTCATCCCCATTCCTAGCTGATCTTTAATAACTTTAGCTTCTTCTACTTGTCCTTCTTGAAACAATTCATGCATTTATACAAACTGATCAAACTTATCTTCTGTTATTTTTCTTCCGGCTCCTCTGCCATCCATTAGTTCTGACCATGATTCATAGTCTCTGTTTTCTAAAGCTTCTTGTACTAATGAAAAATTCTCTGAGTCTCTCATTACTTTTTTTTCTCCAAATCCTTCTGAAGCATATGCGCTTCCCACTCCTATCAGCAATAAAACTGCTGTAAGAGATAATATAATATTTTTATTCATATTTTTTTGTTATTTTAAAAGATATATCCTTATCTATTAATACGCATTCCCTTAATCTTTCTTTCACAATTAAATTTAGGCATACCTTTTACCAAAAATACCCTCTCAGCATTAAAATCTGTATTATTGATCCTTTTCCCAAATACTTTAACATTTGTATTCAAATCTGCCTTTTCTCCATATACATTCCAATCTCTGCAACCACAACTCAAAACAAAATATTCTTCTTTTATTCCTGTTACTTCTCCTATCATTATCCCTTTTTCTGGCCTATCCCACATCCTAAATTGTTTAACTCTCATCTCTTTATACATAGGTATTCTTTCTCTAAACTCATCATCTAAAAACATTCCCATTCTTGCCTTTGAAAGTCCTACGCCAAATAATACACTTAATATCAAAGTTATTAAAAAAATCTTCTGTATCTTATACGCACCCTTAATATTCCTAAAATTAAAATATCCTATAATAATAAATATAATAAATAACACTATCCAAAAATATGGGAGAGTTTGGAATACAAAACCAGGCAATGTATTACTTACATGCCTATACATCCCCCAATCATTTATCTGTATTAAAAATATTATTGCAGATACTGCCATAGAACCTACAAATACAGATATTATAAAAAATCCCCAGAACAATATATTCTTCGCAGTGAAATATATCTTTGAAGTAGGCTTAATATCCTTCTCCTTAATATCTTTTATTATTTTATCTTTAATGTCCATATTTCTTTTAATTGTTTTTTAGCTCTATTTAATAAAGTTGCTATAGTCCCTGTTGGTTTCTTTAAAATATCTGATATCTCATTATAATTTTTCTGTTCTAGAAATCTTAAAACCAGAACTTCCTTATACTCTACTTTTAATTCATTCAGGCATTCATTCAATAATTCCTTATCAAAGCTTTTCTGTGCTTGCAATGTTAAATCTATATCATCTGCTATTAAATCAAAGAAATCATAATCATCTTTTGATGTTAATATCTGTGGTCTTGTTTTCTTTTTTCTGAAAAAATCCATTAACTGATTATGAGCTATTCTATATACCCAAGATGAAAATTTAAAATTAAAATCATAATCATTTAAATTCTTATATATCTTAATGAAAATATCCTGCAAAACATCCTGCCTGTCATCTTGAGAAATATTAGATATTCTTCTTATATACCTCTCCAACTTAGGCGAATATTTATCTATGATAAAAGAAAAATCTTCAGGATTTTTTAATGTCTGTAATATTAAATCATTATCTGATCTTTCTTCCATTATCTTATACTAATTAATACGCAGAAATATGCAAAAAAATTCAAAATAAAACCCGCTTTTTTTTAAAAGCGGGCATAACAATCACCACAATTGTTTATATCCTGTATCTATAGCTAATGATCCGTTTGAATTAAATATAACTATCCTCCCCCATGTAAGGGTATTCTTAGCATGGAAATAAAAATCAGAATAATTATAGTGTTCTTCAGATAAAGTTTCAAAGAATCTAATCTTATGACTCCCTTTCTCAGAAATATCATAACATGATCCTGTGAAATGATTACTGCATAAAGACGGAGCATCCTTACAATAAAGATAGAAAATCAATCTATACTTGCTACCGTAATAATCATCTGGAAGTTTATTCACTTCTATATTCGCAAACAAGGAAGTAAACAAACTCACTTCTCCATCTATACCCCAACTAGTAATTGTAATATCATTACTGGTCAAAGTGTCCCTTACTGGAAGAACTAATGGCTTATCTACAGCTGTACCTGGAAAATCAATGTATCTTATCTTCCCAGTATATTCTGACTCTAGATCATATGATCTGCTCCATCCACCATCCTTATACCTGATATACTCAACAGAATATCCGAAGGTCCCACCGGCCTTATCATAATAATCCTTAAAAGTTTTGAATCTCTTAGACTCTAATGTCTCTGTTTGAAAATAGAAATAATATCTTCCCTCTTTATTATATCTATGCCATCCAACAAGATCCGATAAACGAAAAAAGCCTGCAGTTTCATCATATAGGACAAATGTAGCGAATACTCCTCTCGCAATATTCCTGGAAACTTCATGAGTCCCATTGCCAGCAATGAGTATACTGCCGAATAATGATGAGACTTGAACCTTGTCACTCACAGGAGTAAATGTAGTTGCAAACACATACTCAGCGTTCGGATCTGATTCAAATCCTCCACCAGCATCAACTGATCCAAATACAAACATGGACATAATTACAACGAGTACCATAATCATCAATTTTCTCATTTTCTTACTCCTTTTCTGATTTACGCTATGTAAATGCGCTAAATGATATATAACATTATATCGTGTGAATGTCAAGAAAAAAGTCCACTGCGAAGGTGGACATATTATCTAACCTACTGGTGGGTCATATATCAAAATATTTTCTGGATTCCAATATTTATAAACTTCCTCTGCAAAATCTTGATCAAAATTTTGAGAAATCTCTTTTATAACTTTAGGTAAATGAGATAATGCCTGGTTATATATATCTATGTCTACCCACATAGCTATATCTTTCACATATCCCCAATCACTAATAGTTTCGGCAGTATCCAACATCCCATCAAACCCTACCTCTCTATAATATGAATCTACAACAGAATCTTTATGACTTCTTCTAATTCTTTCATTGCAAAGTAATTCATCATGAGGCACCATTTTATAAATCGCATGCCAATCATCAAAAGTCTTTGCAACAGAAACCACTTCTCTCAAATGTAGTTTTCTTTTTACCAAATCTTCTGGTGATGATTGAAAATATACATCTAAATGAAGTCCGTAGCTATACTCCTTGAAATCTAATTCAGAGAAATCTTTCGGATTTTCTACATACGATGCACTAATAATCCAAAACATTCCCATGACTAAAGCGACTGACACCAAGCAAATAATAAACAACTGGTTTTTCATTCTTCTTCCCTTTCCACGTGCTTCCACGCTTTGCAATCTTATTTCAACGAACTAATTTACATTACAATATATATCAGATAATGTCAAATGGTACCGCTGAATTGTAACTCCAAGTGCAACACTTCCATTATATCTTAATATATCATTGAAGTGTTGCACTTACTTGTTGAAGGTACCGCTACATCATTTGACATATATAACAAAGAATGTATCATATATTTAGAAACTTAACATAAAGGAGACTGCTTGTGACATACAACGAAATAGAAAAGCAAAGAGAGAAAATCCATAATATTTTCTCAACTTATGGCTTTAAATTAGATTCAATAGAAAGAATCATTGAATCTCTTGATGAACAGATTTTAAATATTGACTTAAATACTCTAGAAAAAAGACTTGATAATCTATCAAATGATTTTACATTATCTCAATTACATAATCTAATCAGATGGAATCCAAGAATTATAATGCAAAGAACCGAAATAGTTAACAACAAGATCAAATTCTTTAAACAAGATTTCAATTTCTCAGAAAGAAACAGAATCTTTTTAAATGCTCCAAGAGTATTAACTCAGAAATCAGAAACCACAGAAACAAAAACAAAAAAAATAAAATCTATCCTAAAAGATGATTACACGACATTCATTTGTTTCTCTCCAAGAGTATTAATTCAATCAGAAAAAAATATCCCTAGATATATAAAAAGATATTTAAAAAGAAAAGGATTAGAAAGCATACGCTCAATAATCCCCTATCTTCTATCACACGCGGCTCAATGAGCCGTTTTTATTTTAAATAAATTTTCTGCATTCTGAGTAGTAATTGAAATTACTTCTTCTTTTGTGATTTCTTTTACTCTTGATATTTCTTCTATTACATCCAACACTCCCATTGGAGTATTAGGAAATGTTTTGTCTTTAGATAAATAAGGAGAATCTGTTTCTATTAGAATTCTATTCATTGGGGTTTCTCTTATTAACCCTTCAAAATCTACATCAATATCTTTAAATATTATTCCATTGTACCCTATATATAACCCAAGATCTAAAAACTTTTTTAAATATTCTTTATCTGCCATATAACAATGAAGAACTCCTTTGATTTTCTTTTCCTTTAATACTTCTACCATATCATCGTATGCCATTCTAGAATGTAATATTACTGGTAAATCAAGTTCAATTGCTAAATCTAATTGTTCCTTTAATACTTCTATCTGTTTTTCTTTAAATTCTTTTTTCTTTCCAGAAGACTTTGGCTTGTAGTAATAGTCTAAACCAATCTCCCCTATTGCAACTGCTCCTTTTGCCAATTCTTTATACTTCTCATAATCAAACTCTTTTTCAAAAAAAGAATCTTCCTTCTCATCTTCCTGTAATTCTATCAGTCCTGTATCTATGTTTATTGGATGAAGTCCAACAGCATAATATAGACTATGTTTAAAAGCTAAGTCTTTCACTTGTTCTGAAGTAACTAAATTAGTCCCTACATTTATCATCGTAAGATTATTATCTAAACATTTCCTTATTATCTCATCTCTATCTTTATCAAATACAGAAAAATTCATATGTGCGTGTGTGTCTATAATCATATATTTATCATAAAATAAAAACTCGCATAAAGCGAGTTATATTATCTTATGAGCTATACCATACTTAATCATCTCTCTAGCATTGATTGTAGTCTTTTCATCCATTAACTTAGTTAATGTCTTTCTATCAATCTTTATATCTGTTGATAAAAGTATATTCTTATATTGCTTCACTGACATTGAAATACTCTTTTTCATTTTCTTATAATCTTTTTCTTCAAAAGTAGCAATCATTCCTGCAGGAATTACATCACGTGGATTATGCAAAAACGCTGTTGCATTTCTTGAGATAAATCTCTTATCTCCAGCTAAAAATATCGTGATGCCAGCAGATTTTATAGTAGAATTACAAATCATCTGAATATCAAATTCTTTATTCAACTGTTTGATATAATGAAACATTTCAAGAGAAGAAGATACTGTACCACCATATGTATTAATATAAATATTAATGCAGAATTTCTTTTTTCTTTTATTTCCATTCTGTTTTTCAATATCAAGAGTATCTCTAAACTGAAGTTTCAAATTATTCGCAGATAGTATAAACTCTCTGACGTTCTCATCATCAACTTCACCAATAAAAAACAACGATGCGTCTTCTTTCCTCATACAAGCCTCCTTTATAATGGATGTATATTCAAAAATGATTTTGGTCTTCCTCTTTGCGTCTTTCTTTCTTTTCTATTTGGTTTTGAACAGAAATCATTTAGATCAAGAATTTCATATGTTGGTTGCTCATTACAATCTAAACAATCTGTTTCAATACATTCAACAATATCTATAATTCTAGATTCTGAAATATTATCATATATATTAATCGTAATCTTCTTTTTCTGAATCTTCTTTATCTCATATTTCTGAATTTTCTTATCTAATAATATATCTTCTATATCAGGGATTATATCATCCTCTATCACATTAAATTTAATGCAATAATTATTACCATCATCACAATAATAGAATTTAACCTTTCTCTTCATTGTATGCTCTCCTTTGTTAATTTGCTTAATTAGAATATATATGAGATATGGATATTTTGCAAATAAAAATCCGACTTCATTACAAAATCGGATTTAATTCTTTCATTTCTTTTCTTTCTTTTTCTTTTTAAGCTTTTTACCAACTACAGAATACCTAACTCCTACGCCTGTTTTCTCAAACTTCTTCTTAGCGTTCATTTCTCCTCCTTTTCTATTTGTTAGAGAACTTAATTTTTATTATACTCCTATTTCAAAAACTTAACATGTGGAAAACTAAAACCCCCTTTAATCATAAAGAGGGCTATTTCTTTAAAAGTTCTCTTATCAAAGAGAATACTTTTTTAATACCATTTATCAAAGTCTGTATCAGCGAATGATGATGCCTATAATCACGAATTCCATCTTCGTCATCATATAGCCCTTCCATACTCTATACTCCTTTCTTTTGTAAAACTACTGTAAATTCTCCTTTTATTTTATCATTTTTTACAAGTTCTGCAACATGTGAAATACTTCCTCTATATATAGTCTCAAATTTCTTTGTAGTTTCTCTACATACAACTAACTTACAGTTCTTTTCTAATTCTTTTATTTCATCCAATGTCTTTATAATCCTATGGCATGATTCATAAAATATCACCGGATACTTATATGACAACAACTCTAAAAAATACTTCTTTCTTTTATTCTTTACAGGAGGAAATCCTAAAAATACAAACTTATCCATAGGAAATCCTGATATTGAAGCTGCTGCTATTAAAGCACTCGGACCTGGAATAGGAATTATTTCTATATTACCTAATTCTTTTATTAAAAAATTTCCAGGATCTGAGATCCCAGGAGTACCAGCATCAGTTACTAAAGCTAAATCCTTTTCTTTTAATAATTCTTTAATCTCTGCAATCTTCTTATCATTTGAATGTTGATGATAAGACATTGTCTTTGTTTTAATCTC
>CBDUWM010000018.1:0-10275 GCA_965370925.1 uncultured bacterium | reverse complement strand
AGGAATGCTTTATCATCAATTTTTTCTTCCATACTATCTTTGTTTTTGTATTAAGCGACCTTTGAATCAATAATTAAGTATATCATTTTTAATCCTATAAACTCAAGCCTCTTTTTTTTCTTCCTCTTTAGGTTCTTCCTTAGGAGTTTCTTCCTTCTTTTCCTCTTCTTTCTTTTCTTCTACAACCTCTTCCTTTTTTTCTTCTTTAGGTTCCTCTTTAACTTCTTCCTTAATTTCCTCTTTCTTTTCCTCTTTAGGTTCTTCCTTAGGTTCTTCCTTTTTCTCTTCTACAATCTCCTCTTTAGGTTCTTCTTTCTTTTCCTCCTTAGGAGCCTTTGCCTCTTCTTCTTTCTTAGCTAATTCTGCCTTCTCTTCTTCTGTTAATTTCTTAATATTATGTACAGCAACTTTCTTACCTTCTAAGATCTTTTCTGATACTAAAATATTATGTACTGTATCTGAAGGTTGTGCACCTTGTGAAATCCAATACAATACTCTTTCCTTATTAACCTTCCTCTCCTTAGTTATAGGATTAGTAAATCCTAATTCTTCTACGAAAAGACCAGAAGATGCTGCTCTTCTTTTATCTGTTACAACTATTTTGAAAAATGGTTGATGTTTTTTTCCTGTTCTGTGTAATCTAATTACTAACATATTTTTATTTTTTCCATCCTTTTAATTTTAACGCTTCACTTGCTGCTGATTCTTCTGCTTCCTGTTTAGAAGATCCTTCTCCCACAGCACATAAACTATCCTTTAAGTATACACCTACTTTGAAATGTTTGTCATGGTCTGGTCCCCATTCATCTACAACATCATATGTCGGTGTTATCTTCTCAATCTCCTGAGCCTTCTCTTGGAAATAGCTCTTTGAATCCAAGAATAACTTGTTTTCTATTATGCTACTTAATTCCATATTAATCAAGTACTTTTCTATAAAATCTTTGCAAGTGTCATATCCTTGATCTTGATACATGGCACCAACAAATGCTTCAAATACATTTGCTAGAATAAACTGTCTAGCTTTTCCTTTCTCCTTTGCCTCTCCTTTTGAAAGTAAAAGATAATCTCCGAAATTCAATTCACTAGCCTTTCTTGATAGTATGCTTGAATTTACTAAAGCAGACCTCCAACTTGTTAGGACGCCTTCATCTTTGTCTGCATAATTATCATATAAATAACTAGTTACAATTAATTCCAATACAGCATCCCCTAAAAATTCTAATCTTTCGTTATGATTCTTAACCATACCTCTGCTTTCGTTCAAAAAAGAACGATGGACAAAAGCATTGATTAATATCGTCTTGTCATCAAAAGAAATATTTAGACTGTTTTCTAGAATATTAAGTTTCTCTATCAGTTTTTCATTCATCTGTACTTTCTTCTTGTGGATTAATTTGCTTGTATATAGTTCCTAGAACTCCATTTACAAACCTTCCAGAACTTTCATGGCCAAATGCCTTTCCAAGTTCAATAGCTTCATTTATAGCAACCTTAGGTGGGACTGCCTCCTTATCCCCAAACAATAACTCATAGATACCAAGTCTTAAGACATTTCTGTCTATAACACTGATTTGGTCTATTGGCCATTGCGGAGCTGCTTGTTCTATAATCTTATCTAATTTATCAATTTGTTTAAAAACACCATTGACTAAATCATAGACAAAGTCAGTCTCTTTTAATCCTTTCGCTACCTCTGCTATGTTTCTTTTTGTTATCATTTCTAACTCTCCTGGTTCTTTCCCTCGAAAGTCCCATTCAAATAATGATTGCATAGCAACAGATCTTGCTAAATGTCTAGAAGCCATAAATTTATTAAAAAACTATTATTTTGATAATTGTTCTGCGTCAAGAGGTTTGTTTTGCTCTTGATCTTGCAACTCTCTTTGTTTTTGTTTTTTCTCTTTCTTATCCATTTTTGCAAAAACATTGATCACTTCCCTGTTTTTATAGAAACCACAATTTGGACAAACCTTGTGTGACAAAACAGGACTGTTGCATTTACTACAAACAGCCGTTTCTGGCTTTTTTAATCTTACATGCATCCTTCTTAGGTCTCTTTTGGATGCTGTGTGTCTTCTTTTTGGTACTGCTCCCATAACAAATAATATATCAGAATATTAATTAAAAATCAACCCCCCTATGTGTTCAATTCCATTATTTAGTATATCCATTATAAATGGAGCGAAATTCATAATTGATGCTCCGTCATTTAAATAGAATATAAAATCCTCATCAATGTCTAGTATTTGTATATCTACTGGAGTGGTATTCATACTTGCTGAACAAAATTTATTCTCATCTTCTCTTGCTTCAAGTGTTATAGTATACTCCTCTGATTGTAGAAACTTTACCTTAGGACTTCTATCAGTATATACATATTCCACTGGTGGATCTTGGTCATCATATCCATACTCTATCCATTCGTCTTCCAAACCTTCGCAATCAGCACATAAAAAACTCCATTCCCATGTTAATACATTATCATCCTCATCACATCCTATATCATTACCATCCCGATCATAACATACTGTGTTATTTATTAATCTTGTCATTTCTCCTGGTCCTGGATTCTCTGGATCCATAGAAATTATTGGTCTGGGATATCTTTCAAATGTATCAAAACAATATTCAGTAGACCAATTAGACCACTTATTAGTATTTAATTCTGAGTTATCATTTACTGATGTTATATCAACTGCATATTCATCTTTTGTTACTGCAACTTTGAAACAGTAATTATTATCATCTGTATAATCATAAGGAGGATTCAATGCTATTGATGCCTGAGTTCCTGTGATTCCTCTTTCGTCTATTACAATACCATCTCTCTTTACTACAATATATGCTTTATAATCAGGCTCTGTTGAAACATCAGAAGTCCAATCTAATGAAATAGCATATGAATTACATAGATTTCCCCCATTTTCATCAGCATCCAAATCATCTGGAGCATCAGGAATATCATCATCTGAGAAATTAGTATACACTGCATAATTACTATTAGGTGGCGATGCATTACTATGATTCATACTGACCCATCCAACCACATCATCTCCCCAAACATAACCTTCAAACTCTTGTGGTGTTAAAGTTTTATTTAAACTTACTCCTTTCTCAGTCCAATCAATTCCCCCTATATTAAATCTAATCCATCCATCCCATCCGCCACCATGAGACAATGCCCTAGCATATCCTTCTAATTCATTAGAACTATTTAATTTTACACTTGGATAACTAGCATCTGTTGTATCAAATGAAATCCATCCTATATTCTCTGACCATGCATAACCAGACAACTCTTTATCATTTTCAATGTTCACTCCATATACAACACCACTACAAGTAGTTTCTACTTTTGCATTATCACAGCCATCAGTCCCATCACAATTATGACTATTAAAAGATATCCACCCTATATTCTCTGACCATGCATACCCCCAGACATTATAACCTTCACAATACGCAAAAGTAATCACAGGCAATATCAATAATATTAAAATAATAAAATAAGCTTCTTTTTTCATACTTTCATTATACAATGAATCAATGAATAAATGAATAAGAATTATTCACAGTTCTTAAAATCTCTCTAGTGTGGTATAATAAACATAGAGTTCTTTAACATTATCTATATCAAAAGCTCGAAACTCTACTAGTACTAGAGATAACTATTACATACTATAGATGTAATAAACACATTAGCACAAATACGGAATATATAGGCGGATGTCACATTGTGATACCGCCTTTTCCATTTTAAAAAAACTTGTGATATAATAGAGGTATGAAATTCACTCACTTACATGTGCATAGTCACTACTCATTGTTGGATGGTTTGGCAAAAATACCACAACTTTTAAACTATACAAAAGAATTAGGCATGGATTCTATTGCCTTAACTGATCATGGTAATCTCTATGGTGCTGTTGAATTCTTCAAAGAAGCAAAAAAAAGAAACATCAAGCCAATTATTGGATGTGAATTCTATCAAGCATTTGAAGGCATGAAAGACATGCGTCCAAATGTTGATAACAAAAGATACCATTTAATACTTTTAGCAAAAAATGAAACTGGATATAAGAATTTAGTAAAACTTGTAACCAAAGCAAACTTAGAAGGTTTTTATTACAAACCAAGAATTGATGAAGAATTATTATTCAAACACACAGAAGGTTTAATTTGTTTAACAGCCTGCATAGCAGGAAAAATCCCCCAGCAAATACTCTCAGGTGATTTAGACGGAGCAAAAGAAACTATATTAAAATATCAAAAAGCATTTGAAAAAGATTCTTTCTATTTAGAAATACAGAACCATCCTAATATAGATAAACAAAAAACAGTAAACACTGCTTTAATTAAATTTTCAAAAGAATTAAATATTCCATTAGTAGCGACAAATGACACCCATTATTTAAAACCAGAAGATAATTATCCTCAAGATATTTTAATGATGATTAATATGGGAACTACCATAGAAAATAAAGATAGACTATCAATGATGGACGAAGATTTCTCTCTAAAAAGTCCAAAGCAAATGATAGAAGATTTCAAAGATACTCCTACAGCAATTTCAAATACTCAGAAGATTGTAGATATGTGTAATTTTGAATTTACATTTGGAGAGTATAAACTTCCTGTATTTGATATTCCCGAAGGAAGAACAAAAGAAGAACATCTGAGAATACTCTGCGAGGAAGGTTTAAAAATGAGAGGAATGGAAGACTCAAAAGAAGCAAAGGAAAGATTAGAATATGAATCATCTGTTATTTCTAAAATGGGATTCGAGGCATACTTTTTTATTGTTTCTGATTTTATGAACTGGGCAAAGAATAATGGAATTGTAACAGGACCTGCCAGAGGATCTGCGGCAGGATCATTAGTTGCCTATTTATTGAACATCACAGAAATCAATCCCTTTGAATATTCTTTAATCTTTGAGAGATTCTTAAATCCTTCTAGAGTCTCAATGCCTGATATTGATATTGATTTTGCTGACGAAAGAAGAGGTGATGTTTTGAAATATGTATCTGATAAATATGGAGCAGATCATGTTGCTCAGATTATTACATTTGGAACCATTGCAGCTAGAGTAAGTATCAGAGACGTTGGGAGAGTTTTAGACTATCCATATTCATACTGTGATAAATTAGCAAAAATGATTCCAATGTTCCATTCCCTATCTGATACAATAGAAAAAGTAGATGAATTCGCAGAAATATATAACACAGACCCAAAAGCAAAAGAATTAATAGACTTAGCTAAAAGAGTTGAGGGAGTTATCAGACATGCTTCTACCCATGCCTGTGGAGTTGTAGTATCACCAATGCCATTAGATGAGTGGATACCAACACAATTCTCACCTTCTGATCAAGAAACTATTGTTACTCAATACAATATGAAAATTATCGAAGCTCTAGGATTTCTAAAAATGGACTTCCTAGGTCTTAGAAACCTAACTGTTATTGAAAATACTCTTAAACTAGCAAAGAAACTAAAAGATGTTGATATTAATATCAATAACATACCAAAAGACGATAAAGCTACATTTAAATTACTACAAGATGGAAATACCACTTCAGTATTTCAATTAGAATCTTCTGGAATGAAAAGATATCTGAAACAATTAAAACCAACTGAGATGGAAGACATTGTTGCTATGACTGCCCTATACAGACCAGGACCAATGCAATTTATCCCCAACTATATTGCCAGAAAACATGGCAAAGAAGATGTAGTATATCTACATCCTAGCCTAGAACCTATTTTAAAAAACACCTATGGACTTGCTATTTACCAAGAACAGATCATGCAGATATCTCAAGTCATAGCAGGATTCTCCATGGCAGAAGCAGATATCCTAAGAAAAGCTATTGGTAAAAAAATTATAGATCTTTTAAAAGAACAGAAGATTAAATTTCTTAAAGGAGCAGAATTAAATAATGTATCAAAAAGTATTGCTTCAGAAATCTGGGAATGGATTTTACCATTTGCGTCATATGGATTTAATAAATCTCATGCTGCATCTTATGCAACAATTGCATATCAAACAGCATATCTTAAAACTCATTTTCCTACTGAATATATGTGTAGTGTTTTAAACTCTGAATCTGCTCATGTAGACAGAGTGTCATTCCTAATACAGGAATGTAAAAAAATGAATATTGAAGTATTACCTCCAGATGTTAATGAAAGCTTCGCAGGATTCTCAGTTGCAGGAGATGATAAGATAAGATTCGGATTATTTGCTATTAAAAATGTAGGAGAAAAAATTGTTACTCTTATAACAGCCATAAGAAAAGAAACTGGTAAATTCAAAGATTTAGATGACTTTTTAACAAGAACTTGTTCTACTGGTTTAAATAAGAAATCTATGGAAAGTATGACAAAAGCAGGAGTATTCGATACCTTTGAAGAAAGAAACGCAATACTACAGAATATGGAATCATTACTCGCACATGCAAGAGCTCTTAGAAAAGAAAAAGAAACAACTCAAACTAACTTATTCGGAGATAAAAGTGAGTATAAGAATAAGTTAATATTAGAAAAAGCAGAACCAATAAGAAAAACTCAAATGCTTGCATGGGAGAAAGAACTTCTCGGACTTTATGTTTCAGGACATATATTAGAAAAATATGAAAAGTTATTTAAAAAACATACTGTGGAAATTAAAAGAATTAATAATGACTTACTAAACAAAACCAAACAAGAAGTAAATTATTACCCTATCAGGGAAAAGCAGAAAGTTGTTATTGGTGGTGTTATTTCAAAAGCAAAAAAGATTATAACAAAGAATGGAAAACTAATGTTCTTCTTAGATGTAGAAGACTTAACTGATAGAATAGAAATCGTAGTATTCCCTTCCTTGATTGAAAAATATCCCAATGTATTCAAAGAGGATAAAATAGTATTCATTGCAGGAAAGACTGATTTGAAAGATGGCAATCCAAAACTAATAGCAGAAGATGTGAGGGAGATAAATGAGATATAAAAAAAACAAGGGTCAACCCCTTATTTTTTTTATAAACTCTTCTACATTCATCACTTCTTCTTTATTTTCTCTTGTATCTCTTACATTAATTACATCATCTTCTATTTCCTTATCTCCTATTACTATTAAGTATGGTATTCTTGATATCTCTCCATTCCTTATCTTCTTTCCCAATGTCTCTGCTTCCTTGTTAATCTTCACCCTAACTCCTTTTTCTCTCAATTCTCTATATACCTTATCTGCATGTTCTATATGCTTATCTGAAATTGGAAGTATCTGAGCTTGTATTGGTGTAAGCCATAAAGGCAGATATCCTGCATGGTATTCAAGCAACACTCCCATAAACCTCTCTATTGAACCAAGCAATGCTCTGTGTATCAAAATTGGTCTTTTCTTATTACCTTCCTTATCTATATATGTAATATCAAATCTCTCTGCTAAATTAAAATCTATCTGAATTGTTGTTAACTGCCATTCTCTTCCAATAGCATCCTTAACTTTAATATCAATTTTAGGTCCATAAAATGCTCCTCCCTTCTCATCAACCTTGTACTCAATACCATCTAAAGCAGATTTAATAGAGCTTTCTGCTTTTTCCCAAACATCATCTTCTCCGATAGCCTTGTCTGGTTTAGTTGATAAATAAATCACATAATCAGAGAATCCAAAATCATTAAACATCTCAAGCGCTAAATCTAATGTACTTTTAATCTCTGCTGTAACATCTTTTTCACTACAGAATATATGAGCATCATCTTGTGTTAATCCCCTTACTCTTGTAAGTCCATGTAATGTTCCTGACTTCTCATATCTATATACTGTACCCATCTCTGCGTATCTTATTGGAAGATCTTTATAGCTCTTAAGTCCTTGATTAAATACTAAAATATGAAATGGACAATTCATTGGCTTTAACTGATAATCTTCTTTTTCTGCTCCTTGTTTTTCTCCTAGATGTATTGCTGGATACATACCCTCAGAATAAAACTCTGAATGTCCTGATGTCTGCCATAATCCAAGTTTTGCAATATGAGGAGAACATATTAAATCATAACCATTTGCCATATATTTATCCTCTGCATATCTCTCAACTAACTTCTTAAGCAACGCCCCATTAGGATGCCATAGAATCAATCCAGGGCCTATCTTATCATCTATATGGTATAAATCCATCTTCTGAGCAAGTAATCTATGGTCTCTTTTCTCTGCTTCTTTCACTTTCTTTTCGTAATTCAATAAATCCTCTCTTGTTTCAAAAGCAAGTCCGTAAATTCTTGTAAGCATTTTGTTCTTTTCATCTCCTAGCCAATATGCTCCTGCAATTCTTTCTAATTTAAAACCATCTATATCAATCTCTTTGCTAGACTCAATATGAGGACCAGAACATAAATCAAAGAAATCTCCCAATCTATATATTGATATCTCACCTTCTATATTCTCCAATAATTCAAGTTTATATGGTTCATTCTTGAACAACTCTTTTGCTTTATTTAAATCAATAATCTCTTTTATAAACTTGATATCAGAAGATATTATTTTCTTCATTTCTTTCTGTATTTTCTTTAAATCTCCTTCTACAATTTCTAAATCATCAAAATCATAATAGAAACCATTTTCTATAGCAGGACCTATCCCTGTTTTAACATTGGGATATAGTTTTTTAACTGCTAAAGCTAAAATATGTGCAAGGGAATGTCTTTTCTTATTCATATATTTAGTATATATAAAATTTTGCAAAAATCAAAACTTTTCTATATCCTTATAATATGAAGACCTACCACATTACAACATTCGGATGTCAAATGAATTATTCAGATTCAGAGAGAATCAAAGCAGAATTAGATACATTTTTAAAAGAAGTAGATGATATATCTACTGCTGATTTAATTATTATAAATATATGTTCTATCAAGCAACAGGCAGTAGATAGAGTCTTTGGATTAATTCAAAATAATAAAAAAACAAAGATATTAATAACAGGTTGTATATTAAAAGAAGATTCAAAGAAATTCACAAAAGCAGATTATATCCTACCTATCAAAGATTTGAAAAACTGGAAAGATTTCTTAAAAGAAAAAAAGAATAATAAATTCTCAAATCCAAGAACAGACAAAAAGAAAATATCATATTTAAAACTAAAACCTCATTACAGGAGTAAATATTCAATAGAAATCCCAATATCATTTGGATGTGATAACTTCTGCACTTATTGTGTTGTCCCATACACAAGAGGTCCTTTAATTTCTAGAAACCAGAAAGATATAGTATCTGAAGCTAAAAAAGCAATCAAACAAGGAACAAAAGAAATATGGCTATTAGGACAGAATGTTAATGACTATAAATACAATTTCTCTAAATTACTTAAATTAATAAATGATATTCCAGGAGACTTTTGGATTAGATACACTTCCCCACATCCAGCATGTGCAAACAATGAGTTCTTTAAAACCATAGCTAAGTTACCGAAAGTAACACCATATATCCATTTCCCACTTCAATCAGGAGATGATTTTGTTCTCAAAAGAATGAACAGGCCATATACAGTTCTACAGTATAGAAACAAGGTAAAACAAATAAGAAAAGCTTTTAAGGGAAATGTATGTATAACAACTGATATTATCGTAGGATTCCCTGGAGAAACAAAAAAAGAATTTAATAATACCAAAAGAATATTCAAAGAAATTAGTTTTGATATGGCTTATATATCCCAATACTCAAAAAGAATTGGAACTCCAGCTTATAAACTAGACAATATTCCGAAAGCAGAAAAGAAAAAAAGAGCAAAAGAGTTGATGGAAATATTAGATAAAACTGCAGAAAAAAATAACAGAAAATACATAAATGAGAATGTAAGAGTTTTGGTAAGTAAATACAAAAATGGATACTCTTTAGGAAAAACTGATACTTATAAAACAATAAAAATCAAAACAAATAAATACTTTGTGGGAGAATTCATTAATGCTAAAGTTATAAAATCAAAAGCATATGGTCTTTTAGGAGAACAGATCAAAAACAGACTGATTGTTATTCTAGGTCCTACTGCATCTGGAAAAACTGATTTATCTATTAAACTAGCAAAAAAATACAATGGAGAAATAATATCTGCTGATTCAAGACAGATATACAAATATCTAAATATCGGAACAGGAAAAATTACTAAAAAAGAAATGCAAGGTATTAAACATCATATGCTAGATATCTTACATCCCAAAAAGTAATACTCTTCAATAGACTTTAAAAATAAAGCAGAAATAATTATCAGAGATATTCTTATTAGAGGAAAA
>CBDUWM010000017.1:0-10287 GCA_965370925.1 uncultured bacterium | reverse complement strand
AAATCAAGATATATCAGATTGGAGATTTAGGACAATGCCATTAGAAGTTGGGAATATAAAAGTTTCTTCTTATTCAGGAGATGAAGATAAAGTTGAACAGGTTTCAGAAAATGTTACGTCGAATTCAGTAGAGTTGGGCAGTGTTGTTTTGAAATCAGAAAATGATACTATTTTAGAGACAATTACATTTGATCTACATGGGTTTAATAAAGAATTTATTTCAAAAGATATAACAGACATAGCAAAAATAGCAAGAATATATTCGGGAGATACATTATTAAGTTCAAAAGATATAACAGGAAATACAATTACATTTGATGATATATTTGGAGGGAATCTTCCAATAGACACAAGTATGAGATTTACTGTTAAAGTTGATATTCCTAAATTAACTGATTCAAATTCTACGCCCTCTATCGGAGATTATGTATATTTTGAATTTAAAAGTTTAACAACAGATAATAATGATACTTATAGTGATGTTACATATAACGGATCTGCAAAATCAGCATATACACACATGTATCCTTATCATCCTACACTTGAGAAAGTATCTGCTACAATTACAAAGACAGCAGGTGCAAATGGTTCAACTTCAGATATCGCTGAAGGAACAATTAAGTTTAATTTAAAAGCAGTTGGTGCGGATATATTCATTGATAATGATTGGATTGATACAAGTATGTCTGCAGAAAGAATGGACTCTATATTGTTTGAAACAAATGCATCACAATGGGATGAAGACACATATGTTGTTTATTCTGGAGAGACAAAGAGATTTACTATTTCAGGAGTATATGTTCCAGAAAAAGACAGTTATGTTTATTATATGTTTAACAGTTTAATCTGGGGTACAGATTCAGAACAATATACATGGAATAAGGATTTTCATAGATATTTTGATGGTTGGAAGACAAGCCCAATATATATTGAACATAGAGAAAATAATACACAACAACCTCAAGAAATAGCAATCAATCCTTTGAGTACGGGTGGCAATGATCACTCAGAAGATAATGTAAGAATAATAATTAATGGAGGTTTTACAGGCGGAGAGCAGGGAAAAGAATACACAACATATTTAGTGTATAAGAAGGTGGGAGGATCTCAATATTATGCTTCAGATATTGTTAAAGCAGTAGCAGGAGATGAAATTGAATTTAAACTTCCCGGAAAATACGAAACAAAGATTACCCAATTAACCCCAGGAGATATATATAAGGTATATATGTATGTAGGAGATAAACATTCAGACGGTCAGGAGATAACTGTTCCACCACAGGGAATGGGAATGAATACTAGCAACCAATATGCATCAATCATGAATGTAATAGGACAATTACAAAGACAATTAAACATATTATTAAATAACTAATATGAAAAAAATACTATTGATTCTAATATTATTACTACTTCCAGTTTTATCATTAGCATCATATAAAACAGAAGTAAAAGTAATTAAATATTATCCATCAGTAATGAGGATTAAAATGGTGGCGCAGTTAACAGAATCACAGAGAGTGAGAACTGGTGTGGGGTTTGTATATTATATAAACAATGATAAATCAAAATTATACACAACATCACAGACAACAAAAACAAGAGGAGAATTGTTTGGAAGAATAAAGACCATTACCCCAGATAATGATAATGTGTGTATAATGTCCTATGCGTATAAGAATGACTCAACAAGAGCATATTCTAGTCCTGCATGCACTTCATTGCCTAAATGCCATAATGGGGCAACATTACACCCATTGGGAGATAATAAGTATGCAGGGATAGTGTCTCTTCCAAATAGAACTTGGTATACAGGAGATTATAATTCAGTAGTAAATCAGATAGGAAACCAGACAGCAAATTATTGCGGAATAATCTGCTATAAAGGCGTAGAGATTCATTATGATAAGCTATACAAAACATACTGGGCAAATAACCTAAATAATCATTCATTCTTTAAAAAGACAATGAATGAAGCAAAAGAAACTATAGATAGGAATTATCACGAGTATGGATTAGATATTGATTCACAATGTAATATAGAAGGATTAGCTGTACAGCTTCCCCAAATTAAATTAATCAAAACAGAAACTACGAATGAATTTGGTCCACCAGATAATATCATAGGGACAATAGAGTTTGAAATTACAGCACCAGGTGGTTCAGGAATATATATTGAAAAGCAATACATATATCCAATACTTACACCACAGTATGCTGGAGTAGAAAAGAATAAGAATTTAGACATTATAAACGCAGTAGAGAAAACAAGAAATAACAAAGACTTCATATACATATCAGCTGGTAAGACTGCAAAGTTTAAAGTAATGAAAACAATGACAGCAAAGGAATTGAAATCAGTTCATTATTATTTATCATATACAGGAGACGATTGTTTAGGATATGCATTTAATATGAATGACACTAGAACTTGTTTTGAAGATCTATCAAGATTTACAACAGAAGAACAGAATATCAATCCAGGAATATTTGAGAGTCCTAAAATAGGATTGATGACTTCCAGTATTTCTAAAATATCAGGAGTGTATGGGAAAGCAATGGGAATAATTAATTTCTATATCACAGCACCATCATACAAGCCAATATATATTTTAGAAGATAATTTAAAAGCTCAGATTTCAGAAACTTCTCCGAATATATTAATACAAACAGTAGAGTTATTTAATGCAATGAAGGAAGGAGAATATATTAAAATAGAGAAGGGAGTAAGAGCAGAATTTAGATCATATATTGAAGTGCAGGCAACTGCGCCTACAAGTGTTTATGCTCATCTTAAAACATCAATGGATTATACTGATATGGACAATAATGGAAGGCTAATAGGGCTGAATGAATTTAAAACAACAAGCGTGTATATAGGGACATCAGATTAAATGCAATTCTTTGGCAATAAAAAATATATAGTATTTGATATGGGCGTGGACTCAATAAAGTCTTTGTTGTTTGCAAAGAAGCCTTTGAAATACACTGAAAAATATTTCCCATTACAAAGTCTATACGCCAATGGATTTAAAAAAGACTTAACAAAGATTGTTGTAAACGAAATTTTAAAAGAGTTTAATTCAAAAATTACAAAAGCTTATGTATGTTTACCAACAGAATATATCAAAGAAGAAGTCAGGAGTATAAAAGTTAAAAATAGTAATGATATACATCATGAATTAACAGAGGAAGTCAAGGGAGAGATAAAGGGTAAGATATTAGAATTAAGAATATTAGATTTTGAAGTAGATGGATATAAGATAAATAAACTAGATAATCATTCTGGGAAGGAAATATCTGCAAATATATATTGTATATATTGCGATAAGATTTATTACAATCTAGCAAAATCATTCTTTAATGAATATCCATTTAAAACAGAGTTTGTGTATAAGGGAGAATTGGTTTTAGATTATGCCAAAGAAGATTGTTTGATTATAGATTCTGGTTATGAGGTAACAAGATTTTATGAAATAGAGAATAAGAAATTAAAATCTATAAAAGAAATTAAAATAGGAGAGTCAAAGATTTTGATGGATATAATGGATAGTTTCAATTTGTCAAAAGATCAAGCAAGGTTGTTTAAAGGTAATGTTGAGAGATTAGATTTGTACAAGAATATAAAAGAAGAGACAGAAAGAATTCTAGAATCATATAAGAAGTATTTCTTGCTTGAAACTAAGAATGCAATAAATAGGAATATAGAATCATGCGAGAATCTTTTTGTTCTAGGAGAGAATGCAGAGTTTCTAAAATATATTTTAGATAATGAGAAAGAGTTTGAAGTAGCTGATAATAATTTTACTAATGCTTTATTAATATATGCGCAAAAAAAGAATATTTGACATAACGCCGTTAGATCAAAGAGGCGATCTAAAGAACTATAATGAGTCTTTATATAAAGAGATTAATATAACAAAAAAAATAGAAAAGGAAAGTGGTTTTTCTATTGCACAGTTTATTTCGTTTTTCATAATTACTGGAATTGTAATTATTGCAGGATTGTATTTTGTTATTGAACCTAAATTAGATATTTCCATTACACCAAGAATTATAAAATTTGAGGCTTTGGATAGAAAGATACTAGCAGGAGTAGAAAGTTCTGATTCTGTTTTCTATATCCCATTAACTAAATTAGAATTCAATAGAGAGTTTAACCAAGAGATTATGCCTAGCACTCAAGATTCCAGCAAGAAAGCAAAAGGGAAAATTAGATTTTATAATGAATATTCAGATGGGGATGAGACATTTGTAGCAGGCACTAGATTTATGCAAGAAGATGGTATGATTTTTCTTACATTAGGGAAGAGTGTTGTTCCTGGCAATCATTATGTTGATGTAGAAGTAATTGCTGCACAAGCAGGAGAAGATTATAATATCTCTGCTTCCACGTTCTCCATTCCTAAATTAAGAGGTACGGAGTATTTTGATAAGTTCTATGGAAAGTCTCTCTCTGATATGACTGGAGGGGCTCAGGGAGCTATCTCTTTACTTTCAGATGATGATATAGATCAAGCCAAGTCATTACTTGAGTCTAAGGTATTTGAGGAGATGAAGAATATAGTGCAAAAAGAATACTCAGATTATGAAATCTTAAATGACTCTATTGATTATGATATTATATACCCTGATTACAAAGATAAGATAGGAGAAGAGATGGAGATATTTAATTGCATTGCAGAAGTAGAAATTACTGCACTTGGAATAAAAAAAGGTGATTTAAATACTTTTGCAAAAAACTATATCAAAAGCAATATATCATCAAAAAAGAAAACACTTGATAACACAATGATTTTAGAGATTAAATCTCAGAATGTGGATATATATGAGGGCAATGCAAGACTAAGTATTGATCTTTCAGTAGATACATATTTTTTAGTTGATGAGATAAGAGTAAAAGAGTCTATTGCAGGGCTAAATAAGGGGCAGATACCAACATTTGTAATGGATTTGTATGCAGATAGAATACAGGAGGTTAGTTGTGATTTAAGCCCATTCTGGGCACAGAAAGCCCCAATAAATTTAAATAAAATCAATATACAGATACAAGGGCTTGACTAAACCCGTTTTATTTGTTAATTTGTATACATCTTAAAAGTATCAATGGATAATAACAAAGGAGTGATTAAAACATCAGGAGAAGTAATAGAGACCTTACCAGGTGCTTCTTTTAGAGTGAAAATAGAGGATGGCAGTATAATTCTTGCACATTTATCAGGTAAGTTGAGAATGTATAGAATTAGAATTTTAATAGGTGACAGAGTCACTATTGAAATGACTCCTTATGATAAATCCAAAGGTAGGATAACTTATAGATTAAAGAAATAATATGAAAGTAAGATCATCAGTAAAAAAGATTTGTAGAGACTGCAAATTAACGAAAAGAAGAAAGAGAATATTTGTAATCTGTAAAAACCCTAAACATAAACAAAGACAAGGGTGATTTTAAGATATTTATAAACATTAATAAACAATAAAATTGTTCAATTTTTATTATGCCAAGACTAGCAGGGGTAAACATCCCAGAAAAGAAACAAATAAGAATCGCATTAACCTATGTATATGGAATAGGTCCAGTTTTAAGTGAGGAGATTTTAAAAGAAGCAAAGATTGACTTAAACACCGATTCATCAAAATTAACTCCACAAGATTACAATAGAATCACAGAGATTATTAAGAAGAAAGATATTTTAATTGAAGGAGATTTAAGAAGAGATAAAATGTCTTCTATCAAAAGATTGAAGAACATTGGATCATGGAGAGGATCAAGACATTCAAAACAATTGCCTGTAAGAGGACAAAGAACTAAAACTAATAACAGAACTGTCAGAGGAAATGTAAGAAGAACATCAACATCTGGTAGAACTAAAACAGCATTAAAGTAATATGGGAAAGAAAAAAATTATTAAAAAAGGTGGTGGAACAGGAGGTTCAATTAGAGACATCATTGAAGCAAAGATTAAAAAAGGCATGTCTAAATCTACAAAGATTAAAGATGCTGTTTTCTATATTTCTTCTTCATATAATAATACAATAATTTCTTTAACAGATAAGAAGGGAAATGTATTACATTGGGCAACAGCAGGAAATATAGGATTTAAAGGAACAAGAAAAGGAACGCCATATGCAGCCGGTAAAGTAGCAGAGACTATTTCAATAATTGCAGAAAAGAAAGGAGTTACTAAAGTAGAAATTAAATTAAGAGGAATTGGAACAGGTAGAGATGCAGCAGTAAGAGCTATTTCAAATAGAAGCTTTGAAATTACATCAATTTCTGATTTAACATCTGTACCACATAATGGATGCAGAAAAAAGAAACCAAGAAGAGTATAAACATATGAAGAGTATTAAATGTAAAATTTGTAGAAGATTGGGAGCTAAATTGTTTCTTAAAGGAGAAAGGTGTTTTTCACCTAAATGTGCAATGATTAAGAGACCATACGCACCAGGACAAACAAAGAAAAATGCAAGAAGAAAGAATATTTCTGAATACGGAAAAGAATTCGCAGAAAAACAGAAATTAAGAAGATGGTATGGATTAAGTGAAAGACAATTCGCAAAGTATGTTACTAATGTTTTAGATAAGATGAAATTCTCAAAAGAGAGATCAGATGAGAAATTAGTAAGATCACTTGAATTAAGATTAGATACTACAGTATATAAGATGGGACTTGCAGAATCACAGAGACAATCAAGAATTCTAGTATCACATAATCACATCTTAGTTAATGGAAAGAAAGCTAATGTTCCTAGTTATGCATTAAAGAAAGGAGATGTTATCAGTGTTAAGCCAAAATCAATTATAAATAAGTATTTTATTAATGTAGCATTGAGATTGAAAAAACATCAAGCTCCATCATGGTTAAAAATAGACGTTAAAAATATTAAAGGAGAAATTATTTCTCAGCCAACTTGCGAGGAAGTTGCTTTGCCTATAAAGTTATCCTCAATCTTTGAGCATTACTCAAAATAAACATAAAAAAAGATACTATGATTCCATTACCCTCACAATTTAAAATAATAGAAAAAGACGGCAATTACACAAAGTTTGAAATTGACGGTCTTTATCCTGGATATGGAATAACAATCGGAAACGCATTAAGAAGAGTTTTATTGTCTTCACTTGAAGGTGCAGCAATAACAAAGATTAAGATTAAGGGAGTAAACCATGAATTCTCAACACTACCAGGAGTTAAAGATGATATGGTTTCAATAATCTTAAATTTAAAACAAATTAGATTTAAAACATTCTCAACAGAACCACAGATTATTACATTAAAAGTAAAAGGAGAGAAAAAGATTACAGCAGGAGACTTCAAATTAACTCCAGAATTAGAATTAGTAAACAAGAATGAAGTAATCACAGAGGTCACAACAAAGACAGGAGTATTTGACATAGAAGCTACAGTTGAAAAGGGTGTAGGATATGAACCAGCGGAAAGACACACAACAGAAAAGCTTTCAGTAGGAGAAATAGTATTAGATGCTATTTACACTCCAGTAAGAAAGGTTAGTTTGAATGTAGATAATGTTAGAGTAGGAGAAAGAACAGATTTTGACAGAATATTAATGGGAATTGAAACAGATGGAACAATAACTCCAGAGGAAGCATTTAAAAAGGGGTTAGATATTTTAATTGAATACTTTACTTATTTAAAGCAAGAACCAACAAAGGAAATCAAGAAATAAACATATGAATAAAAGAGTCAAAGGAACTAAATTTGGAAGAAAAGCAGGACCTCGTAAAGCATTTTTTAAGTCTTTATCTGAGAATCTTTTAATTAGAGGAAAAATTAAAACAACAGAAGCAAGAGCAAAGGCAATTAGACCTATTGTTGAGAAATTGATTACAAAGGCAAGAAAGGGAGATTTACATGCAATAAGACAAGTTGCTTCATTTTTAACAAAAACAACAACAAAGAAATTAGTGAATGAGATTGCCCCACAATACAAAGGAGTAAATGGAGGTTATCTAAGAATTACAAAATTAATGCCAAGAAAATCAGATGGAGCAAGAATGGCATACATTGAATTAATCACAAAATAATGAAAAGAGAAATACATACAATTGACGCAACAGATCAAGTTCTAGGAAGACTAGCAACTAGAATTGCATTACTTTTAAGAGGAAAAGCAAAACCTGATTTTGTATTAAATCAAGACATGGGAGATACTGTCGTGATTACTAATATGAAAAAGATTAAGGTCACAGGAAAGAAGATGCAACAAAAAAATTACTATAGACACTCAGGATATTTAGGTAATTTAAAGACTATTCCTATGGAAAGAATGTTTGCTAAAAAACCATCAGAGATTTTAAAGAAAGCAGTTTTCGGGATGCTTCCAAAGAATAAACTAAGATCTCGTTGGATTAAAAGGTTAAAAATAACAGATTAATATTATGGCAGAAGCAAAAAAAGAAAAATATATAGAAGCAGTTGGAAGAAGAAAATCAGCTGTTGCAAGAGTAAGACTTGTGCCAAAAGCAAAGTCTAGTGAGATTTTAATTAACAATGATAAAATTGAGAAGTATTTTGAGATTCCTGAATTAAGAAATATCATATCAGCTCCATTAGAATTTATAGGAGAGATCAAAACAAAGATATCTGTACTTGTAAGAGGAGGAGGAAAGCATGCTCAAGCAGAAGCAGTAAGACATGGAATATCAAGAGCAATAGAAAAAATGGATGGTGAATTGAGAGGAAATTTAAAGAGTGCAGGATATCTAACAAGAGATCCAAGAGAGAAAGAAAGAAAGAAACCAGGATTAAGAGGTGCAAGAAGAGCACCACAATGGTCAAAGAGATAAAATTGGAACAACCTCGAGAGAGGTTGTTTTTGTTTTCCACAGGCAGAATGCTAATAAAAATGATATAATAATATAACGTTGAAACAAGAATTTATTGCAATATGATTTATTTGTTTTGTTATCTAAAAATATGAAAAAAATATTTGGAAATAATAAACCTAAAGTAGTAAGCCTTTTCTCTGGATGTGGCGGACTTGATTTGGGATTTATTAATAGTGGATATGATGTTATCTGGGCAAACGATTTTTTTCCTGAGGCAGTTGAAACATATCAAAAAAATATAGGGAATCATATAATATTAGGTGATATATCAAAAATTCCTAGTTCTGATATACCAGATAATTTTGATATTTTACTTGGAGGTTTTCCTTGTCAAGGTTTCTCAATAGCGAATATTAAAAGAAGTATGGATGATGAGAGAAACTTTTTATATAAAGAGATGTTAAGGATAGTAAAAGATAAAAGACCTAAATTTTTTTTAGCAGAAAATGTAAAGGGTCTATTATCAATGCATAAAGGAGAAGTTATCAAAATGATAATAAATGATTTTGAAAAATTAGGATATGAAGTTGATTATAAATTAGTTAATTCTGCAGATTATGGAGTGCCACAACAAAGAGAAAGAGTTATAATTTTAGGGAATAGAATTAATGTAGAAAATAAATTTCCTAAAATTACTCATAAGAATAATTATAAAACAGTAGAGCAGATAGTTGGAAATTTGGCTAATGTAAGGACAAGAGATATTTCATTTAAAATAGGAAATAATATAATACACAATCATATAGCGAGAACAAATGTTCATGATAAATTTTGGGGAAGAAAATGCAAAGTGAATCAACATGATATTTGTGATTATTTAAAGAAATGGAGAAATAAAAAATGCATTTCAACAAAAAAGGTAGATGAGTATTTTGGATATAAACATACAGCAGGACATTGGTTTAGAAAGGATAATAATTCTGGTAGTATTCCTAAACCAGACGATTGGTTTAAATTAAAAGAGTTACTTGGGTTTGATGATAAATATGACAAGAAAGTTACAGAATTGGAATTAAAAGAAATAAAATTCGAGCAATCATTAAGGATAAATAATTGGGACAGACCAAGTGATACAATAACTGCTACTGGACCAGAGATTCATCCGAATAAAAAAAGAAGGATGTCTGTTAGGGAGTGTGCTAGAATACAAACATTCCCAGATGATTTTATTTTTTATGGAAGCTTAGGTAATATGTATAAGCAGATAGGAAATGCGGTCCCAGTTTTATTAGCAGGAAAACTAGCTAGAGAAATTAAAATTAATTTGTAAGATTAATTATGTTGTCAGATAAACAAATTGAAAAAATAGAAGAGAAATATTTAAAGAAATTTTATCATTTCTTAAAATTTCAGGAAGATGAAATACTTTTGGGCTTTGCAACTAAAGAAAAAATAAAAAATGATTGGTTTCAAAAATATAAAACAGGTATTTC
>CBDUWM010000016.1:0-10330 GCA_965370925.1 uncultured bacterium | reverse complement strand
CGGAGTATGATGCCAGGATCAAAACTTTCAAAGATACTTTGCCTGAGACCAGGCATAAAATTGCTTGTCTGCTGATATCCAAAAAATCCTCCAATTCACTTGGCTTTACTTGATTATTCTCTTTTATATATTTAATTATCTTATCTCTTGTGTTCTCCATACCGATATACTAGCAAGTTTACAGTTTACTGTCAACTGTAAACCTTGTATTAAAATTGACACTCAGATAACTGTTGTATATACTAAAGATATATGAAAACTATAATTAATATTAAAGCTGATAAGGATGTAAAAGAAAATGCAAAAAAAATAGCTGCTGAAATGGGATTTTCGTTAAGTGCTATTATAAACGCATATCTAAAGCAATTTATTAGAAATAAGGAAGTACATTTCACTACTGTACCGAAAATGCAACCTGAATTAGAAAATCTGCTAGGTGGTATAGAGTATGATATTCAAAGGAATAAAAATCTATCTCCTTCCCTATCTAGAGAAGAAGTAAATAAACACTTAGATTCTTTATGAAAATTATATTACATAAGAATTTTGACAAACAATACAAAAAATTAAACAGAAAAGAGAAAAACAAGATAAAAGAAAAATTAATCTTATTTCAGAATAACCCATTTGATATAAAGCTAAACAACCATCCATTAAAAGGAAAGTTAACTGATTATAGAAGTATTAATATAAAAGGCGATCTAAGAGCAATATATAAACAAATATCAGAAAAAGAATGCATATTTGTTACTATAGGAAACCACAATAACTTATATAACTAAAAACAGCCCCTCTCGGAGCTGTTTTAAATACAAAGTCTTTTTAGTTAACTGCGTCCTTTAGGCCTTTTCCTGCCTTAAACTTAGGTGCATTCTTTGCTGGGATGTTTACTACCTCTCCAGTCTTAGGATTTCTTCCTTGTCTTGCTTTTCTCTTTGATATTGAGAACTTTCCAAATCCTGTAAACGCTACTTCTCCTCCCTTTGCTAATGTATTTGTTATTTCATCAATAATAATATTGATACATTCTTCTGCTTTAGCTTTAGATAAATCTAACTTTCCTGCTAAAACTTCTGCTAATTCTTGTTTTGTCATAATATATTATTTAACTTTATTTTAATAAAATTTAGATGACCTTTGTATTTACCTACAGTTTACCTTTATTTTGCATATTCTACAACCCTATTCTGTCTAATCATGTTAACTTTAATTTCTCCTGGATATTTCAACTCTTGTTGAATATTCTTGGCAATCTCCCTTGCCATCTGTTTCATCTTTAAATCAGTAACTTGATCTGGGTTAACAAACACCCTGATTTCTCTACCTGCTTGTATAGCATATGCTTTTTGCACACCATCAAATGCCAATGCAATGTTTTCCAAGTCCTCTAATCTTTTAATGTATTGTTCAAGAGAGTCTTTTCTTGCTCCTGGTCTTGCTCCAGATATCTGGTCTGCTGCTTGTACTAATAGAGCTTCAACACTCTCTGGCTCATAATCTCCATGATGAGACTTCATAGCATCAATTATTGCCTTGTCTTCTTTAAACTTGTTCAAAACCTTAATTCCAATCTCAACATGAGATCCTTCTATCTGGAAATCTAATGCTTTACCAATATCATGTAAAAGCCCTGCTTTTCTTGCTACTTTTACATCAGCTCCAATTTCTTGAGCTAAGAATCCTGCCAAATGACATACTTCAATAGAATGAAGTAATACATTCTGTCCATATGATGTTCTGAATTTTAATCTACCCAAAAGCATAACTAACTTTGGGTCTAGATCTATAATCTCTGTATCATAAATTGCTATCTCTCCTGCTTTCTTAATTTCCTCATCTATCTGCTCTTTTGCCTTAGCAACTACTTCTTCTATTTTTGCTGGTTGTATTCTTCCATCTGCAATCAACTTTTCTAAAGCAATCTTTGCAATATGCCTCCTAATTGGATCAAATGCAGAAATAACAACTCCCCCTGGAGTGTCATCTACAATAACTTCAACTCCTGTTAGTTCTTCAAATGCTCTGATATTCCTTCCTTCTTTTCCAATAATTCTTCCTTTAATCTCATCATTTGGAATACTCACAATTGATGTAGTAATTTCCTGAGCTTGAGATAATGCACATCTCTGAATTGCAAGTGCTGTTATCTCCTTTGCTTTCTCTGCTAATCTATCTTTCCCTGTTCTCTCTAACTTAATCATTCTTTCCAGAATATCCCTTGAATTTGTTTCTTCTATTTTCTCAAATAATTCTTCTTTTGCTCTTTCTTTTGAAAGTCCAGAAACCTTTTCTAATCTATTTTGAATTTCTCCTTCTAAATCTTGTAATCTTGATTTAATTTTTTTTGCCTCTTCTACTCTATCAGTTAAGCTTTGATCTTTTCTCTCAAGATCTGTTGCTTTCTGAGAGGCCATATTTTCTCTTTTTATCAATAATTGTTCTGCTTTGAAAAATTCTCTCTTTCTCTGTCTTAAATCTTCATCGGCCTTGTCTAAAAGATCTTGCGCCTGTTTACTTGCCTGTGTTTTTAATTGCTTTACTTCTTGTTCTGACTTCTCTGTTTTCTCTTGGATTATTCTTTCTAAACTGCCAACTTTTCTTTTGGCTATATAATTCCTTAAAAAATATCCAAATACTACAGAAAATGCCATTAATGGCAAAGCCATACTATCTATAGTCATATATCTTTTTATTTAATTTTAAAAGTTACTACCTATATCTTATCTAAGCACCTTGTCGATGATTCCGTATTTTTTTGCTTCCTTTGCATCTAAATAGTAATCCCTATCAGTATCTTTTTCTATTTTAGAAACAGGCTGACCTGTATGATTAGCTAATATAACATTCAATCGAGATTTAATTTTAAGTATCTGCTTTGCAGTAATCTCAATCTCTGATGCCTGCCCATTCACTCCTCCAGCTACTTGGTGAAGCATTATCTCTGCATTGGGCAAAGCAAACCTTTTCCCTTTCTTCCCTGATGAGAGTAAGACAGCTCCCATTGAAGCCGCCATTCCTACACATACAGTAGAAACGTCAGGTTTAATATATTGCATTGTATCATAAATGGCCAATCCTGCTGTTACTGATCCTCCGGGACTATTAATATATATCTGAATTTCTTTCTTATCATCTTTAGCTGCTAAAAACAAGAATTGAGCAATAACTAAATTAGCCATGGCGTCATTAATCGGCCCAGCTAATAATATTATTCTATCTTCTAATAATCGAGAGTAGATATCATAAACTCTTTCACCTCGACTCGTTTTTTCAATAACTGTTGGTACAATCATGTTATTTTCCTACAAATTCTAATATTTTCTTATAGGTTTTTTCATTTTCGATCCTTTCTTTAGTATATTCTATTAAATTAGCAAGGTCAACTTGAGGTTGCCTTTGAGCTGCTGCCTCTACTTCCTTATTAATTTCTTCCTCACTTACCTTGATATCCTCTTTCTTTTGGATTTCTTTCAGAATTAAATATTCTTTAATTCTTTCTTTTGTTTTTGGTCTTAATTCATTTTTTAGATCCTCTTCTGTTTTCTTTGATTGTTTTAAATAATCATCAAAACTCATCTCTGTCTGTGTTTCTATTCTTTTTTTGAAATTCTCTATGTTCTGTTCAATTTCTGATTCGACTAAAATACTAGGAACTTCTAAGTCCTTTATATCCTTTGATAAACCTGCAAGTAATTGACCTATCAATTCTTGCTCTGCTTGTTGAGTTTTTCCCTTGATAATATCTTCTTTAATTCTGTCTTTCAAATCTTGCACATTCTTTAAATCCGGTCCTATTTTCTTAACAAACTCGTCGTTTATTTCTGGAAGATTAACAGTTTTCAATCCTGTTAATTTTATTTTACATTTTGCTTTTTCTTCTTTCTTAGGAAAAGCAAACTCAAACTCTTTCTCCTCTTCCTTTTTCATAGAAAGAATGTTTTTTTCAATCTCTGGGATTAACTTACCCTTTCCTAAAATAAATGCATCTTTTTGTTCTGCATTTCCATTAATAGAAAATTCAATTTCAACCCAATTTCCATCTTCTGCTAGTCCTTCTTTATCTTCCATCTGAGCCATAGAACTTTGAAGATAGTTTATTGAATCTTGCACTTCTTTATCTTCTGCTTTTACTTCTTTTAATTTTAACTTACTTACTGATTTCTTATAATCAGGTAAATTAAAAGATGGTAATACAGAAACCACTGCCTTAAATTCAAAGTCATTACCTCTTGCAGATTTAGTGACTTTAATTTCTGGTCTTCCAATAATCTCTAACTTATTATCTCTTACTGCTTGGCTATATCCCATCTTAACAGCTTCCTCTCCTGCGTGGTGTAAAATATTTTCTTCTCCCAAAGACTTTTCTACAATATTCTTTGGAGCTTTTCCTTTTCTAAATCCTTGAACTTCTACATCTTTTCCTAATGCCTCTATTGTGGTTTCTATGATCTTATCAAAAGCTTCTGCTGGAATAGCAACTAAGATTTCTGTTTGTGAATCTTTTAATTTGTTTATTTCTATTTTCATATTGTTTTTAGAATAATGCCACTAATGCAAGTGATAGTGTGCCTAATAATTTTACTAATACATGTAGAGATGGTCCTGCTGTGTCCTTAAATGGATCTCCTACGGTATCTCCTGTAACTGCTGCCATATGAGCAGGAGTTCCTTTTTTACCTTCTGTTTCAAAATACTTCTTGGCATTATCCCATGCTCCTCCAGCGTTATTCATTACAGTTGCAAGTAATACTCCTGTAATTGTTCCAACCATAATTAATGCTGCAACAACTTCTGCTCCCATAACAACACCTACTAATATTGGGACAAATACTGCTAATGCTCCTGGTAATATCATCTGTTTTAATGCTGCTTGTGTTGTGATATCTACACACTTAGCATAATCTGGTTTCTCTGTTCCTTCCATAATCCCAGGTCTTTCTTTAAATTGCCTTCTTACCTCTTCTACAATATCTCCTGCTGCTTTTCCTACTGCTTTCATAGCCAACGCTGAGAAGAAAAATATTAATGCCGCTCCGATAAATCCTCCAATAAATACTTCTACTGTAGCAAAGTTAACTACCATTTCTGTCATCTTCCCAAAATGAATAGCTTCTTTAATATATGCCTCAAATAACAAGAATGCTGCTAAAGCTGCTGATCCCATAGCATATCCTTTTGTTAATGCCTTTGTTGTATTTCCTGCTGTATCTAATTTGTCTGTTCTTTCTCTTACCTTTGCATCGCATCCAGACATTTCAACAATACCTCCAGCATTATCTGTTATTGGACCGAAAGTATCCATAGCTAAAATATATGCTGCTGTTGATAGCATTCCCATAGTAGCTGCTGCTGTTCCATAGAATCCTCCTCCTAAAAATGCCAGTTCTCCTAATTGATATGATCCCCATAGAGAAGTGATAATAATTAGAACTGAAACTCCTGTACTCTCATATCCAACTGCAATTCCTGAAATGATATTAGTTCCATGTCCAGTCTCAGATGCCTTAACAATATCTTTGATAGGTCTGTATTTACTTTCAGTATAGTATTGAGTGGCAAACACAAATCCGATTGAGGCAATGATTCCTAAAAGTCCTGCCCAAAAAAACATGATATTTCCAAGCATCTCCATTGTAATAAAATAGAATGCAATTGTAGATAAGATACTTGTTATAAAATATCCTCTATTTAATGCTGCTAAAGGATGTTCATCTTCTTTTGCCTTAACTGAAATAATACCAACAATTGAAGCAAGCATTCCAAAAGATCTTACGATTAATGGGAAAAAGATTCCTGCTAGTCCAAATTGTGGGACTAATGCTACTCCTAAAATCATAGTACCAATATTCTCTGCTGCTGTTGATTCAAATAAATCAGCTCCTCTTCCTGCACAATCTCCTACATTGTCTCCTACTAAATCAGCAATAACTGCTGGATTTCTAGGGTCATCTTCTGGAATTCCTTGTTCTATCTTTCCTACCAAATCAGCTCCAACATCTGCTGCCTTTGTATAAATTCCTCCTCCAAGTTGAGCGAATAAAGCAACAAGTGATGCTCCAAATCCAAATCCTGCAATCAATTGAGGAATCTCTGTGTCTAACTTCCCCATGTGGGTATAGTAGGCATATAAAAAACAAATACCTAATAAAGACAATGCTGTGATAGCAATACCAGAAACTGCTCCACCATTTAAAGCAATCTTCAATGCCTTTGAAAATGATGTCTGAGCTGCTGCTGCTGTTCTGATGTTTGTTCTAACTGCAATCCACATTCCTATTAATCCTGCAATAGCAGAACATAAAGCTCCTACTCCAAATGAAATTGCAATAGCAATCCCTGCTTCAGAAAAGTTATATACAAATAGAAAAATAAAAACCATGATAACGGACATTATCCCAATTGCCTTGTATTGTCTTTTTAAAAAAGCATTTGATCCATCTTTGATAGCCTGATAGATTTCTTTCATTTTTTCTGTTCCCATATCTTCCTTCTGTATAGAAGATATCAGATACCAGACAAATCCTAATGAAAGGAATGATATTATAATTGGTAAATATACTGTTTCAAACATATTATTTTTTTGTTTTATTTTTCTTCTGTTATAATATTTCTCTGGAACCACACTATTCCCTCATTTTTATTCTCTGGAGAAGCGAATTCCTTGATAACTTTAAAATTTGTTAACTTAGATTTAATATCATCTAATGAATACCCATCAACTTCATGATATTCTAATCTTATATTTCCAACCTTATTAAGATTTGGAGTATTCAATAATATCTCATATTCGGCCCCTTCAATATCACATTTAATTAAATCTATTTTCCCAAATTTATCTATTACTTTTTCTAATGATACACATTTCACCTTTCTTGTTTCTACTTCTGCTGAATTTTGCCTAACGAAAGAAGTAGAAATAGGAGAATTAAGATAAAAGGTCTTAATTGAGTCATCTTTTGCTATCCCAATATTATAGCATTCAATATCTAACCCATTCATTTTATTGTTCCTTTTCAACACTTCATAGCATTCTTTTATTGGCTCATAAGCATACACTTTTGCACCAAGAGAACTTGCATAAACAGAAAAATAACCTCTATTAGCTCCAATATCTATAACAATGTCTCCTCGCTTCACTTCTCCATATTCTTTTTTAAAAAATATTACATTTAATGAGCTTGCATCCAATGAGTCAACCAATTCTAACTTAATTCCTGACCTTAAAAAAATTATTCCTGTCCATAAAGAATAATATGACAATAAAAAAGAAAACCAATTTTTTATATTAAAAATTATTAATGGTACACTTTTCCCAAAAATTAAAATTCTTTTTAAATTATATCTATTAATATTTTGCATAATTTTTTAAATAAAATTATAATTTTTCTTCTTTAGATTCTTCTTCTGGAGTCTTTGCTTCTTCTGTTTCTTTTACTTCCTCTATAGGTGTCTCTTCTTTATCTTGTCCTTCTTCTAAATCAACATTCTTTTTTGTGATTTCTCCTTCTTCATCTACTCCAATAGAATCCTCTTCCTCTCCATTGATTTTGATGTCTATCTTCCATCCTGTAAGTCTTGCTGCAAGTCTTACATTCTGTCCTCCCTTTCCAATAGCCAAAGACAATTGATCTTTATCTACAATAGCAATTGCTACATTCTTTGGTTCAATTTTAACTTCTAGAATCTTTGCTGGAGATAATGCGTTCATAATAAATCTCTCTGGATTATCATCTGCTTCAATAATATCAATTTTCTCTCCTGCTAATTCATTAATAACAACTGAGATTCTTGTTCCTCTCTGTCCTACCATTGCTCCAATAGGATCAATACCATCAACGTTAGTTGCTACTGCAACCTTGGTTCTAAATCCTGCTTCTCTTGCAATAGAAACTATTTCAACTTGCTCTGATGCAATTTCTGGAACTTCTAATTCAAATAACTTGGAAATTAATTTAGGATGAGATCTTGAAGCATAAATAACTGGTCCTTTTGGAGTCTCTTCAACTTTAGTAATAAATACCTTAAGTCTCTGATCTACTCTATAGAACTCACCTTGAATCTGTTCTTCTTTAGGAAGAACAGCATATGCTTTTCCAATATCTAAAATTATTGCTCTAGATTCTACTCTTTGGATAACTCCAGATATTATTTCTCCTTCTTTTTCTTTGAATCTTTGAAGTACGCTTCCTCTTTCAATTTCTTTTATTTTTTGAAGAAAAACTTGTTTTGCTGTTTGAGATGCAATTCTTCCAAACTCTGTCTTAGATTCTAATGGAATTGTTATTTCATCTCCCACATCAGCATCATCATCAATGTCTCTTGCCTCATCTAACATGATGTGTTTTTCAGCATTGAATACTATTTTCTTTTCTTCTTCGTCTTCATCATCTCTGGGGTTCTCTTGCATATCCTCTAGTTCCGCTTCTGAATATATCATCTTCTTATTAACCACAGTTTTGATCTGCCAAAACTCAGCTGTTCCTTGTTTAGGATCAAACTTAGATCTAATAATCTGGGGTCTTTCTCCATATTCCTTTTTGTAAGCAGCAGCAATAGAAGCTTCTGCAGCTTCCAGAATCTTTGGCTCTGGTATACCACTTTCGTCCGAAATATGCTTAATAGCAATCTTAAGTGTTTTTAAGTCCATAATGTTTTTATTAAAATTTAAAATCCGATTTTAAAGCGGATTTGTATTTAAATATTAACATGAAAATATGGGGTGTGTCAATGACTACATTGTATCATGTTCGGGAGTGTGGAGAGAATGAGAATAGGGAGTATTTTAAGAAAAATATTCGTTTTGGTAAATTATTTCGCAGGCATTACAAATGGTCTCATTGTCTGTATATACGCTATTCCATTATGATTCTCAATTATTTTAAAAGCTAGAGTACTAGTTAGTGTATGCATATAAGAATGATGTACTGCCAATACAGCATCTTGTAATTTTTGATCATCCTCTAATGGCTCAACCACTAGCCCAATCTCCAAACATTTTTCTATTGATAGATGTCTAGCATGAGATAATGTAATTGAATGATCAGTTAATTCTTCTAATATTTTTTTAATTATTTTTTCTTTGTCAGGATTATCCTTTAACATCCTCTCTTTCAACCCATTAGTAGCTATTATTTTGGACCAATCAATTGCCTTTTTACATTCTCCGATTAATGTAGGATTATATTTTCGAATAATAGGCTCCCAAACTTTTATCTTTACCCCCTCTTTTTTTATTTCTTGATATGCCTGCTCAAATTCTTCTAATATCCCATGCGCTGGAACACCATTGAATTGAGGATCTATAGGACCGAGGCTAGATTGTTTCCCCATAATTATTTTATTTGTAGAACAAGCAATCATAGTCCCTCCAGACATAGCAAGTTGTGGAACTATAACTCTAATATTATCGAATTTTTTAGTCAAATAATCAATAATTGATTCTGTTGCAGCAACTTCTCCTCCAGGAGTATGTAAAATTAAATCAAGCCCCTTACTTGTGTCAAGCTTATGCACTGTCGCCATAAATCCATTTTTATCGTTATCTGTTATTCCTATATCAGCAATTATATCCCTTGATCTTTTCTGTAACCAACCACTATAATATGCGACTACATTACGTTTTGTGATTTTTTTAAGATTTGCCAAATGCTTTCTCCTTATTATATCATGAGTACTACCAGCTTCTTTTATTTCATTTAATATATCATTCCAATTTAAATTTGCTTTTTTCATATTATTTCTCATTAGGATAAGACACAGAATCTGAGACAATCCAAATGTCCTTATCGTAAAATTTTTCAAAATTATTATTTTTCCAATTCGTTGGAATATTTTCTTTATTCTCTTCCATTCTCTTTTTTAAAATTTTCTTTATTTCTTTTTTTGTTAATTTATTATATTTCATAATAATACTTTATTTCCCTGCCATCTCTGGCCCTAACTTTTGTAATAAGTTTAATACTTTTATAGCACGATTAGCAAGCTCAATATCATAATGATCATATTCTCTATGTGATACAGAAGATAAATGAAGATTATTTCTTTCTTTCCTTATTGTATCTATAGCATCATATAGAGCTTTATTCATTATCCCCTGCTCAGCAAGTATTTCTATTTGAGAATAAAAAGGAGAAAGAATAATACCTTTCTTTTTATTCTCTAACACAAACATCTTTGTTTTATGCCATAACATTCTTTGGTATATAATATCATCTATTACACATTCACATATAGAGATGATATTGATAATAATGTTTTTAAATAATAAAGACTCTAATGTCAACATCCCCGCCCTGAAGTGCGGGGCTTGTCTGGAAACTCTCCCTTCTTC
>CBDUWM010000015.1:0-10414 GCA_965370925.1 uncultured bacterium | reverse complement strand
AAAGCAACAGAGTATAACGGAAAAGATACATATAGAGAAAAAATATGAGATACTTTGTACCACAAATAAAACACGACACAAAAATTGGAGGAATGACATTCCACCAGCTTACCTATGTCTTAATATCAATTGGTTTAATATTAGGAACTATGTTTGCCACGGGAAGCAATTTAGCGGCTGTAGTAGTAGTTGCTGTAATTACAATGCCAATAGCAATATTCCTTTCTTTTGGTTCTATAAGAGGAACTGATGTTCCATCATTTATTAAAAGCTTTGTTTCTCAAGTCCTTTCTCCAAACATATATAGATGGCAGAAAAGAACAATAATTACTAAACCAATAGAACACGAAGAACCACCAAAAGAAGAAATAAAGAAAAAAGAAATACCAAAAGTTTTAAGAAGAAGTAGCATACAAGAATTATCAAAAAGAAATATATGATAGGACCAACGCAAGACTTTTTACAAATAAAAGAAATTAAGGGAGGATTATTAATCACAAAAGATAATAGCTTAAGAGGAGTCTTAATGGTTTCTGCTGCTAACTTTGCTCTTAAATCATCCGAAGAACAAGAAGCTATAATATTTCAATTCCAAAACTTTTTAAATTCTCTTGATTTCCCATGTCAGATAACCATGCAATCTAGAAGACTTAATATGACTGGATATTTTGACCATCTAAAAGAATTAGAAAAGAATCAAAAAAACCCACTCCTAAAAACCCAAACAGGAGAATATAGAAAATTCATTGAAGAATTAGTTGGTACTGGATCTATAATGACAAAAAACTTCTTTGTGACAATTTCTTTTTACTTAGGAGAAATAGTAGGGGATAGTGGTAATAAAAAAATACTAGTTAAAATGACTGATGAGAACTTTGCCAGAGCTAAAAATCAATTACTGCAAAGAATGGAATTTGCATCTTTAGGATTAAGAAGATGTGGACTTGTAACAACAATTTTAAATAACGAGGAATTAATAGAGTTATTCTGGGGGCTATACCATCCCAGAGAAGCAGAAAGTGGATACTATCCTCAAATTCCACCAGAAATGAAAAAATAATATGAAATTTAAATTTCCCAACATACCTTTTATATCTCCAAAAAAAGAAGCCAATACTCTTGAAGCTAGCCCTATTACTGCTATTGATATTATTTCTCCTTCAATGATTGAAGTAAAACCAGATCATATTAAATTAGGAGCAAGACTTTCTAGATCGTACTTTGTGTTTTCATATCCAAGATACTTAAATGTTGGATGGATTTCTCCTATTGTGAATCTAGACATTCCCATTGATATTTCTATGTATATAGATCCTGTTAACACTGGTGTTATATTAAAACAACTAAGAAGAAAAGTTGCAGATATTGAAGCAGAGTTAATGGAAAAGGAAAGAAAGGGATTAGTAAGAGACCCTCGATTAGAAACTGCATATAAAGACACTGAAGCTGTTAGAAACAATCTAAGTTCTGGACAGGAAAGAATGTTTAACTTTGGATTGTATATAACAATATATGGAGAAACTATAGAAGAATTAAATAAAACCGAATTAACTCTAAGATCTATTTTAGAATCCAGATTAAACTATATCAAAGTTGCTTACTACCAACAAAAAGAAGGATTTACTACAACCACACCCATAGGACAAGATAGCATTAGAAGTTATACATCCTTAAATACAGGGGCTTTATCTACAGTATTTCCCTTTATATCATTTGATTTATCGTCCTCTGAAGGAATCCTATATGGAATTAATAAACATAACAATTCATTAGTTCTGTTTGATAGGTTCTCCTTACCTAACGCGAACTCTGTGATTTTTGCTAGTGCTGGTTCTGGTAAATCATACTTTCAGAAACTAGAAGCTTTAAGATATTTAATGCTTGATACTGATGTAATTATTATTGATCCTGAAAATGAATATAAGTTCTTGTCTGAAGCTGTTGGAGGATCATTTTTCAACATATCTTTATCATCAGATGACCATGTAAATCCTTTTGATTTGCCACCCATTCCAGAAGACGAAAAACCAGCAGATGTTCTAAGGTCCGGAACTATTTCTTTAGTAGGACTTATGAGAATCATGCTTGGAGGATTGTCTCCTGAAGAAGATTCTATTATGGACAATGCGATTACAGAAACTTATGCCGCGAAAGACATCACAGAGAACAGCGATCCAAAACATTGGCAGAAAAATATTCCAGTAATGTCTGATTTGGAAGCTGTATTAGAAACTATGAATGGAGCCAATTCATTACTTGAGAGAATTAGAAAGTTTACAAAAGGAACTGCATCTAGTTTCTTTAATCAAAAATCAAATATTTCTTTAGAGAATAAATTGGTAGTATTTGGTATTAGAGATATGGAAGATTCTTTAAGACCAATTGCTATGTATATGGTTATTAAATATATCTGGAACGAAGTAAAATCAGAATTAAAAAAGAGACTATTAATTATTGATGAGGCTTGGTGGTTTATGCAAAATGAAGACTCTGCTTCATTTCTATTTGGAATAGTAAAAAGAGCAAGAAAATATTGGCTTGGAGTTAGTACAATAACTCAAGATGTAGAAGACTTTATGAAATCAGATTATGGAAGACCTATAATCACAAATTCTTCTTTAGTATTTTTAATGAAGCAATCTCCTGTTTCCGTTGATACAGTTCAAAAAGCATTCAATCTTACAAATGAAGAAAAATACTTATTACTAGAATCATCTGTAGGGGAGGGGATATTTTTTGCAGGACAGAAACATATTGCGATAAGAGTAGTCGGCTCATATGCAGAGCATCAATTCATAACAACATCGCCAGAAGAAGTTAAAAAAATATTAGAAGCAAAAAAAGAATTAGATGGAAAAGAAGAGTAAAATATTAATACTTCTATTCCTACCAATACTAGTAAAAGCACAAGGACTTCAATTAGATTATCCAAGAATTGGAAATAATTCATTAGAAAAATTTCCAACACTTCCGGAGTACATTGGTTGGTTATATGGATTCTCTATAGTAATTGCCTCATTTATTGCTCTATGGTCTTTAGTTGTTGGAGGATATACATACTTTGCTTCTGTAGGAAGTCCTAGTAAAATTTCTCAAGCAAAAGATCAGATATATTATTCTTTCTTAGGTTTAATTATCTTACTTAGTTCTTGGCTTATTCTAAACTCTATTAATCCAGGATTAACCAAATTAGAAATAAGTACAAAAATGATAGATGTTCCAATCACTAAACCAGAGGAAATAAAAGCGAATCAATCAGAATATTTAGTTCTTCCTTTGGGACAGATGATAGAACATAACTTCTACAGCAAAGAAGCTATGAATAAATTCAAAACTCAAGGACAAAATATTGTTAATCTGGAAACTGAGATACAGACACTCCAAACTCTTGCAAAAAATTTAAACACAGAAATACAGAATTGTAAATGTGGAACTCCAGATTGTGGAATAGATTGTCCATGTAATGGAGAATGTCTAGGAATATATTGTGATAAAGACGAAATAGAGAATTTTTCCATTAAATTAAAAAATCAAATTAGAGTAGTGAATGGCTCTTTGGAAAAATTAGCGACAAGTCAGTATATAACAAAGCAAATGGAGACAATGGGAACTATAATGAGTCTTTCTCATAACAAAAATGTGGACTCATATTATACATTCCTTGCAGGAAGAAATTTAATAGCAGATGCAAAACTTGAGTTAGTAGAAACAACAGACCCCTTTCCAAATTTAGATTCTTATTGGCAGAATAATAAAGCAGATCCACTGACTTTCTATATTAACAGGTCGTCAAACAAAAGATTAATCAATGAAATTTATGAAGACACTCTTGGTAATTATTAATATATTATTATTTATTTCCTTTCCTGTTCTTGCACAAGAAGCAGAGGATTATACAGTATATGGATCTATGCCAGTGGGGGATATAATGCAAGAAATAGCAGAAAACAATCAAATGATCAATGATATTATTAATGATATGATTGATAAAACTAATAAGATTACTGCTTCTGCTCAGAAAATGGCAAACATTACTTGTAAGGGAATTGAAGAATGTGAATGTATATGCCAAGAAATTTATACTGATAATGATTGTTCTTGCGAAGCTATAGAATGTGACCCAGAATACTTATGCGACAATTTCAAATCAGAAGCTTTGATGAGTGAAATAGACGAAAACTTCTTAAATTTCAAAACTGCAAAAATAGACTTCGGAACAATACTTTCAGAAAATAAAATTGTCCCAAAACATTTAAAAACTATGTATGGAGGGAAATTCGCAGAACTTCCGAAAAGTCATATCTATACTGATTACAATGAATTTTATTTAAACTATAACCAAATCATATCACCTATGCTTGCTAATATGGGTATAATAAGCACACTACCATCCACAAACAATAAGATACCATTTATAGAATACATTAAAAGACATACTGATTTTACTAGAATAGGATTTTATAACTGCCAAACTCCTGCTGGAGATATAGAAGATGTAGAAGATATCTCGGAGGGCAGAGAACAATTCAAATATCCATATAGAGCAGATTTTGCCATGGTAAATGATATTTATTTAGGAACAGATGATAAAGAGAATCTATTAAACTATTATTGTGTTAATATAAATTATAGATATTTTCCAGAAAACTAATTATGAAAAACAACATTTTTTTAACAATAGCAGTCACAACATTTCTTCCAATAATGTCTTATGCTCAAGAACTTCAAATTGATTATCTTGACGTTGGAAAAGAAAGTGAAGTATTTAAAAAAGGAAGACTCCCTATGCTCCCAGAATACATACAGTATCTTTTAAAAATGTCTATATATTTAATCTCCTTTATGTGTTTTATAATAATGGTTTGGGCTGGTTGGGATTATTTCACATCACAGGGATCATCCAAGACATTAGATGCAAAAGATAGAATTAAAGCAGCATTCACTGGCCTTATAATTCTACTCTGCTCTTGGCTTATTCTTGATTTGATATCTCCTGATTTCACAACAATGAATATGGGACTAAAAACAGTAGGAGTAGTATTGCAGAATGCTGGAGAAGAAAACTTATTAGTATCTTCTGGAGCTCCTAACTTTGAAAGAAATGGTATAGAAAATGGAGATCCGTCAGATGACTTTATTCCTGTAAAAATAAGAATATCAAAAGAATATAAAAACACTATTGAAATCACTCTTTATAGTGAAAGAAATTTTAGCGGAAGCACTTATAGAATGAAACCAAGTGACTGGACTTGTGGGAAAAATGAATGTGAATCTATTTATCCCGCAGGATATAGAAGTGGGTCTATTACAATACTAATTTTAAGACCAGGAGTATTTGTGTATAAAGATGGGAAGGTCCCATATTATGCTGGTTCTGATTTGAATGATACTTTTTATATCAGAGACTTCTTAAATATTGAAGGAGAAGTAGACAGTATTAGAATATATAACAGTTCAAGTACAAGATGGGGAGCAATAACATACACTGGAACTGGTTACGGCGGAGTAGGGGTATTATACATACCACCTAAAAAAGAAGGATGGGCCACAGGAGATATTGTTAACCTAGATAAAATATTCTCAGTTAGAGTATTTAACGCTAAAGAATTAAAACCAGATTATGCTAAATACTATCACAACCCAGAATATGATTATGAGGCTGTCTGTTCTTTTGCCCCAGAAATTATAGGATCTGGTATCCAAGCACAGAAATTATCTTGTGGATTCAAAAATTATCTATATTCCTTAAAATTAACACATGCATGGGCTATCCTATTATCTGAAGGTAATATGAATAACCCTAATAGATTCAATGAGTATATAAGATACAGAAACGCTATGTCATCTAGACTTCCTCAAGGATCAAAAGTATTCGCCTTTGCAGAACTTATTAAGGCCTCTGACCCAAATATGGATGATAACCCTGAAATAGGACAGTGCGTTTGTAATGGGCGTTGGATGGGGTTTTTATGGTGTGTTAATTGGCAATCATGTGCTACTCATGCGGTTATTTTGAAGAAATAAAAACCCCATTTAATAATATGGGGCGCTGATATTATAGCTCTATTTTTTCTTCTGAGCCCAATATAAATCTAATTTTGCTGCCCGTATAAGTTCTATACGTTTCGTTGAATCAGAAATTTTTTCCTCACTTACAATGACACCTGTAGAAGATATCGTTCTCTTATGGCTGACCCCATTACCAATACTCCTTATTGTTGTGGTATCGCCATTAACCTCTTTTATTCTTAACATAATTCAAACTCCTTTCGTGTATTACTTTTAAAAGCAATACTGTCTTTTTTTTAAACCCAAGACTAGGTTCTGTTATATACATTACAATATAATATAAAATATATCAATACACAAAAAAATGACTCCTGTACAATATAAAAATCATCTTTTATCTCATATTCAAACTATTCTTGTTAAGTGTCTATTTTATATAATCCGGTTTAAATAATACAAATTCTCTTATTCTTACATCTCAGAAAGTCTCCATAGCGCTATCAATTGAACTCCTGGCAAACAAAGCCAAATCAAATATAATGGAGAAGCTCCCATCCTATTTAATATCTTATAAAATATAAAAAGCTCAAAGAGCAAAGCATACCATCCTATAAAATAATGTAGAAAAAATATTAAGCCATAATACACTGGCAAATCTGCCATCTGCGCTAAAATAAAACAATTAGCGCCTGGTATAAAGACAAGCCAAGGGTTCTCAAAACCAAATTTTACAGCAATTTTATAAACAAAATATGCTGCGATGATGTAATATCCAAAAATTATAATATATATATCCATATGTTTTATTTTCTTATACTGTTCTTATAACTAGTTTCCTATCCTCTCCATCTCCTACACTCTCTGTTTTAACACTCATATTCATTGCTAGTTCCATATGGACTATCCTTCTTTCGTATGGAGACAATCCTTGTATAGATCTTGCTTCTTTTAATTCTATTACATCTCTTGCAACATTATTTGCAATATCTTTTAAGTAAGATTCTCTTTTCTGCTTATATCCATTAATATCTACTTCTAAAGAGATATAATTTGCTATCTCCTTATTAACCATCTTATTCAACAGGCTCTGTATTTTAAATAAAACATCTCCTCCCTTTCCTATCAATAATCTTGATTCAGAACTATTCAAATCTAAATAATAAGAGTCGTCTTTATAATCAATATTATTAATATCAACTACAAAACCCATCTCTTTAAAGAATCTCTCTGTGTTATTTCTTATCTTTGTTTTTATTTCCTCCATGTTTCTCCTTATCTTTATTTATAATAAATTGTTGGACGATTGTAAATAGGGCAGAAACTAGTATATATATACCAATGGCTGCAGCAAAGTTATACAATATAAATCCAATAAATACAGGGAATGCATACGGCATGATTTTTGTGAATGCATTTTTCTTTTTTGTTGATGCTGTTCCTTTCCTCATCTGTATAACCTGTAAAACAACAATCAATATTATTAATACTAGGTTATGATTTGCTCCCAAGTCACTAATAATATTCAAAAAGCTCTTATTAATTGTCTCATCTAATACAATATTTCTAATAACCTGGTACATTGCTATTAAAATAGGGAATTGAATTAATAATAAGTAAAATGAAGCAAATGGATTAACCTCTGCTTTCTGATATACCTCCATTACTGCCATTGCTTGCTTTTCTTTATCATCCTTAAACTCTCTTTGAATTTTATCAATCTCAGGTTGCATTTCTTGTAGTGCTTTTTGAGATTTTAAAGACTTTCTTTCAAGTGGTATTAAGATTGTCTTAAATGTCACTGTAAGTAATATTATTGCAAGTCCTAAATCCTGTCCTACTAGATTATAGAAATACACCAATAATGATCTAATTGGGTTGTATAGCGCAAAGTTATATATCTCTCCTAGAAATTCAAACATAGTTTTTTAGTGATTTTTTAATTATTTTTTCAACATCGCTTAACTTCATCTTTTTAAAATCGGAAATAATCTTTAAGATCTCGGGTAATACAATTATAACAATATCGTAGTTTTTTTCCACCATGTTATTTCTCACACTCTCCCTTAATAATCTCCTAATTCTATTTCTTTCTGTACTTTTTTTAGAAATCTTCTTACTCACCACAAAGGCAAATCTAGCACAACTTAAGTTATTCTCTACTGCTTTAAAATACAAAAAAGAGCTTTTAACACCTTTTCCTTGTTTAAAAACTCTTTGTATATCATTTCTTTTAGCTAACCTGTGTTTCTGGGATAACATTATCCAGAAACTGATAGTTTCTTTCTTCCTTTAAGCCTTCTTCTTTGTAAAGTCTTTAAACCAGCCTTTGTTTTAGAACGACTTAAAAATCCATGTGTTTTTGCTCTTTTCCTCTTTTTAGGATTGTATGTTATAGACATATTTTCTTTTTCTTACGATAGGTATAAGATACCAAAAAAAAACACTTTAGTCAAACATCAATTGATTTATCCACATTTAATTCATACGGTCAAGTTATCCACACATTCCACCACTTATTAACAGACTTATGAACAATTAAGTCACTTTTTACCTGTTCTGTATAGTATTTTAATTTTAGAAAATTTGTTATACTTATTTTAAATTAACTTATTAACATTTAATTCACACATGACAAATGAAGAGTTATGGCAAGCAATCCTTGCAAGAATCCAATTAAATACTTCAAGTAATAACTTCTCAGCCTGGTTTATTAACACAGGAATTATTGAGAAAGATAACCAAAGGGTTACTGTGTCTGTACCTAACAGAATCACAAAAGAATGGATACATAGTAAATACCAAACAACTCTTTTGAAAGCATTTCATGAATTGAATTTTAATATCAGGGATATAAGCTACCAGATAACAACAGCGCCAAAACCAATCATAGATAAGAAAGAAAAGGATATAAATATAAATCAATTAAAATTTGAGCAGTTTGAAGTTAATAGAGAAACTAATTTAAATCCCAGATATACTTTTGATAATTTTATTGTTGGACCATTTAATGAATTAACCAATGCAGCAGCTCAGGCTATTTGTAAAAACCCTGGAACTGTCTATAACCCATTTTTTGTATATGGTGGGGTGGGGTTAGGAAAAACACATCTACTTCAAGCATTAGGAAACAAACTATATAACTCTGGAAAGGGTAGAAAAGTTAAATACGTACCATCTGAGATATTTATATCAGGAATTATAAATGCAATTAGGGATAATTCTATAGAAGAATTAAAAAACAAATATAGGAAATATGATGTATTAATAATTGATGATATTCAATTCTTCTCAAAGAAAATGAAATCTCAAGAAGAATTCTTTAATATATTTAACTTTTTACATCAAAAAAACAAACAAATAATCCTATCATCTGATAAACCACCAAAAGCAATACCTGATTTAGAAGAAAGATTAAGATCAAGATTTGAAGGTGGAATGATAGCAGATATATCTTCTCCTGAGTTTGAAACTAGGGTTGCTATATTACATAAGAAAATAAAAGAAAAGAAAGTAGATTTAAATGATGATGTAATAGAGTATATAGCTAATAATATTATTAAAAACATTAGAGAATTAGAAGGTGCTTTAAATAAGATTATTGCTCATCAAGAATTATCTGGGAAGAATGTAAATATAGAAACAGCAAAAAAGTTATTAAAAAATATAATAATTCCATCATTTAAAAGAAATAATCCTCAAAAGATTATTAAGGTTGTAGCTAATTTTTATAATTTAAAAGAAAAGGATTTATTCACAAGTTCAAGAAAGAAAGAAATAGTTAAACCAAGACAAATTGCAATGTTTTTATTAAGAAAGGAATTAAAGAATTCATATCCTTGTATATCAAGATTATTTGGAGGAAAAGATCATACAACTGCAATTTATGCATGTAAAAAAATCCAAGGAGAAATAGATAAAACAGAAATTATTGCAGAAGAAATTGATGCAATAAAACAGATTATTAATTCTTGTTGATTGTGGAGAAACCTGTAAGAAAGATTGGAAATAATAATAACTTTAAATGTGTATAAACTGTAGAGAAATAAAAAATAAGTTTTACACAGAAATAACTTACAGTTTTAATCAATACTTATCCCAAATTTTATCCACCAGTTTTATACTTATAAACAAAGGATAAAAATACATTATCAGGGGTTATTAACACCCTTAATAATAACAATAATATATTAATTAATTATTACTATTATTAAGATGAAAATTACAATTTTAAAAGAAAATTTAAAAAAAGGATTAAATGTAGTAGAAAGAATTGTTGGAAAGAATTTAACACTTCCTATACTAAATAATATATTTTTAAAAGCAGAAAAGAATTTTTTAAACTTAACTTCTACAAATCTAGAAGTTGGTGTTAAATATTGGGTATTATCTAAAGTAGAAAAAGAAG
>CBDUWM010000014.1:0-11369 GCA_965370925.1 uncultured bacterium | reverse complement strand
TTAATAAGTCAACACAAACAATCACTTTACCATCCGGCGACCATGCTGGTGCAGAGATTCCCCGGACAAAAATGGTAGCTATTGATAAAAGTGAACCTATCCAGGAAGCTATCCGGTTGATTCTCGAAACCGGCCATTCAAGATTGCCCGTTCAAGATAAAAAAAGAGATAATATAGTGATTGATATTACAGTGAACTTTGCCAAACTTAAAAAACATAATATCTATATCAAAACAAAATGCAAAGAAGAACTCAAAAAAAGCATTAGAACTCTTAGATATAAGATTAAGTATTAATCTCAAAACGCCTATATCAGGCGTTTTTATTGTCCTTGACATATATCATGTATCTGTGGTATAATACTATATGGAAAAGGAGGTTCAAAATGGCAATAAAAGCTATTAAGAAAATCAAAGAAACCACATCCTTATTTCTAAAGAAAAGAAAACTCTTTTCTAAAAAAATAAGACCAGCACTTGAAACTATTGCTCAAAAAGCTAATGAGTTGGTAAACAACCCATTTTCAGAAACTTACAGAGCAAATGGTCTCTCAATCTACAGAGCAAAGGAAAAAGTCTTAGATATAGACATTACAAAAGACTCAATTGATGTCTATTTCAAAGATATTACAATCCTTGATCCTGCAACAAGAGAAATTAACGAACAAACAATTGGCATCCCTGTATGCTATATGCCTACACCAAAAACAGAGAGTTAATCACAGTGTTAGTTTCTTAGAACGCCCTGTATTAAAAACAGGGCTTTTATCTTGCCAAAGGCATTTAAATGTGTTAAAGTCAAATCATCTAAAACGCTTTTGGAGAAGGCTCTGTCCTTCATTTTATTAATTAAAATATAGATATGATCAAAAAAGACAAAAAAACAAAAATTATAAAAACTTCAAAAATCCATGATACAGATACTGGATCAGCTGAAGTGCAAATTGCATTACTGTCACAAAGAATTACAGAAATGTTATTACATCTAAAAAAACATGCCAAAGACCTTCATTCAAAAAGAGGTCTTCTAAAGATGGTTATGAAGAGAAGAAAACTTCTTTCATACCTACAAAAAGAAGACGAAACTAGATTTATCAAGATCAAGAAGAAGGTTGGGCTAAAATAAACTATGGGAGCCAAACACAAAGAACAAAGAGTTGCAGTCCTTATAGACGTACAAAATCTATACTACTCTGCAAAAAATCTATACCAACAAAAAGTTAATTTCGGAAATATACTTAAGACAGCAGTTGCTGGAAGAAGGCTTATTAGAGCCTTCGCTTATGTTGTGGCCACAGAGTCACATCAAGAAAAACCTTTTTTTGAAGCATTAGAAAAACTAGGACTAGAAACAAGGGTAAGAAACTTACAGGAATACCCTGGTGGTTTAAAGAAAGCTGACTGGGATGTTGGTATAACTGTAGATGCTATTAGAATATCTTCTACAGTAGATACTATCATACTAGTTTCAGGAGATGGAGATTTCGTACAATTAGTAGACTATCTCCAAAACCAAGGACAGAGAGTAGAAGGAATGTCATTCGGAAAAACAACATCTAGCAGACTAAAAGAAGTTTTAGATGAACACACTAATTTAGATAAAAATAAAAAGCAATACCTAATCAAGTAATATGAATAATTTAAAAGAATACTCCACAAAGATAGGAGAGATAGAAATCAAAGTAAAAATTAATCCTGCAATTCAGGCACACGGTGGATGTATAGTACAATATGGAGAAACATCAGTAATGGGAATTGCTACAATGTCCGAAGCAGAATCCGATAAAGACTACTTTCCTCTACAAACAGACTATAGGGAAAGATTTTATGCAGCAGGAAAAATCTTAGGATCAAGATACACAAGAAGAGAAGCAAGACCTTCTACTCATGAAGTTCTAACTTCAAGACTAATTGATAGAATTATAAGACCTTTATTCCCATCAGAATTTTCAAACGAAACTCAAGTAATGCTTTCTTGTCTTACTTTTGATGAAATGAATTCTCCAGCTAAAGTTGGAGCAGTAGCAGCATCTATTGCATTAGGTATTTCAAAAATTCCATGGAAAGGACCAATAGCTTGCGTACAAGTTGGATTAGTAGACAATAAACTTGTAATCAACCCATCATACGAAGATAAAAAGAAAAGTACTCTTGAACTTACTTTAGGAGGAGTATTAGAAGATGGAGAAATTTTAATAAACATGGTTGAATCAAGTTCTCAAGAAATTACAGAAGACCAAATGTATTCTGCTTTTGAGTTTGCATATCCATATATGCAAGAATTAATCAATTTCCAAAACAAGATTATAAAAGAAGTGGGGGAGGACAAAATAAAACTTGAAAAAGAAGAAAACAAAATCACAGAAGAAATTAAAACTGTTCTTGGTGATAGATTAGCAAAGCCTTTTTCAAACCCAGGAGATGGGAAAAAACAATCAAAAGAATTGAATGAACTTAAAGAAGAAGTAATTGAAAAACTTTTAGAAACAAATCCTGACTCAGATATTAAAAAAATTGTAAATCAATATTTTGAAACAGAACTTACATATGTGATTCATAAAAATATTATTGAAAAAGGACTAAGAGCTGATGGAAGAAAACTAGACGAATTAAGAAATCTAGAAACTGACATCGCATTTTTACCAAGAGTACATGGTAGTGGAATATTCAAAAGAGGAGAGACTCATGCAATGTCTATAGTAACTCTTGCTTCACCAGACGCTAGACTTACACTAGAAGGAATTGATGAACCAGACGAAGAGAGATATATCCATCACTATAACTTCCCTCCATATTGTTCCGGTGAAACAGGAAGAATAGGATTTACTGGAAGAAGAGAAATCGGACATGGTAAATTAGCAGAAAATGCTATTAAACCAGTATTGCCAACAGAAAATGACTTCCCATATACAATCAGAGTAGTAACAGAAATACTATCATCAAATGGATCATCTTCAATGGCATCAACTTGTGGATCTACTTTAGCTCTAATGGATGCTGGAGTACCTATTAAAAAACCAGTTGCAGGAATCTCTATTGGATTAATGGTTGGATTAAAAACTGGAGCAGATCAAGAAGACAACAAAGACTACAAACTAATAACAGATATCCAAGGACTAGAAGACCACTATGGAGATATGGACTTCAAAGTTGCAGGAACAGAGGATGGAATAACAGCTATCCAACTTGATGTAAAAATCAAAGGACTTACAAAAGAAATGATTAAAGAAACTTTTAATCAATCAAAAACCGCAAGAACAGAAATACTAAAAAAGATTACAGACACAATTGCAGAACCTAGAAAAGAATTATCTCCTAATGCTCCTTCAATTATTACAACAATGATTTCTCCAGAAAAGATTGGAGAAGTAATTGGACCTAAAGGAAAAACAATTAACGAGATTATTGATAAGTATGGAGTAGAAATTTCTATTCAAGATTCAGGAGCTGTTTACATTACATCAAAATCAAATGAAAACGCAGTTAAAGCATTAAAAATAATTGAAGGCATTGCAAAAGAATATAAAGTGGGGGAGATTGTAGAAGCTACAATTGCAAAGATTACAGACTTCGGAGCTTTTGCAGATATTACTCCAACAGCTACAGGATTAATACATATTTCTCAGATAGATACTAAAAGAGTAACAAAGGTAGAAGACTATTTAAAAGTAGGACAAGTTGTTACAGCCAAAATTATTACTATAGACCGTGATAAAAAGATTGCTCTCTCTTTGAAAGATTGTAAAAAATAACTTACAATATAATAAAGAAATAAAAAAAACATTAGCACCTTATGGCAAACCCTAATCCATCAAAAAACTACGGGGGCTTTAACTTAAATGTTAAAACTCTAAAAAAAGATCTTGATTTAATATCAGGAAAAAATAAAAAAGTAGAGGAAGAAATAAAAGAAGATATTATTCCAACTCCTCCAGCACCACCTAAGCCAAATTATGTGGATGTTTCAATGGATGATGTTACTATTGATGTTCCACCACCTCCTCCAACACCAAACCAAGGGATGCCACCAGCAGATTTAAAAGATATTGATGACTCTTTTAAAAAAGAACCTGAACCAAAAATCATTACTCAAAAGAAAATAGAAACACCAGTTCCATCAGAAGCAGTAATCTCACCTGAGAAAGCAGAGATAATAGAACAACTTGAAAAAGAACCAGAATCAGCAATAAAACCTAAAAATGATTTTGCAGGATCACAATCTTTTGAGAAAGAAAAAAAAGAAATCTCTTTTAATTTCAAAAAGGATTTAGGAGAACAAAATCCAGAACTAGGAAAAGTTATTGATGATACTTTTAAAGACCCTGTCCCAGAAGTTAAAAAAGAAATAGAAGAAGAAAATGAACTTGCAACGAAAAAAGACTTAAGCCCTAAGTTTAATGCAAGACAAGACAAAATGAAAAAGGTTAATGTCTTTGATCAAAAACCAGAACCTAAACCAGAACCTAAACCAGAACCTAAACCAGAACCTAAACCAGAACCAGAAATGTCAGATTCTGAAAAAGAATTAAAAGACGTTTTACATAAAAAAGAAAAAATAAAAGAAGAAAGAAAAATAATAATTTCTGAATGTAAAAAAGATCTTTCACATATTGAAGAAGAAAAAGAAAAGGCAAGACATAAAAAAACTGAGACTGAAACCAAAATTCAAAATCTAAAGACTGGGGAATTAAGTCCTATCAACATCAAAGAAGGAAAGATAAATAAAGAGATTGAAATAATAAAAGAAAAAGAGGAATAAGTGACAAACTCCAAAGATGAAGAAAAGATCTTACTAGAAAGACAAGATAAAGAAAAAGAAAGACAAGAAATAGAAAAGGAAAGATGGGGTGTAGAAGACAATATTAAAAACTTAAAAGAGAATCTAGTAGATCAAAAAAATGAAATTGCTTCTCTAGAGAATAGGGAAGAGGATGTAAACAAGAAAAAAGAAGAGTTCAATTCTAAGGTAGAAAAAATTGATTTCTTAGAAAAGAAATGTCATTTCCAAATAGAATTAGAACAAATCAAAGAAAATCAGAAAATACTAGCAAACAAATATGCTAATATTGTACCCACTAAAGACAAACTTAATAATGAGTTAAGAGATGTGTTGTTAGAAAAATCTGAATTAGATAAAGAAATTAAAGAATTAGAATCACAAGAATCACAAGAAGAAATTTCAGATAGTAAAAAAAGAGAAATAGAAAAAGAAAGACAAATCAAAGAAAATAAAAGACATTCTATATCCATCACATCTTTAAAAAAGAGAAAGGAAAAGGAAAACATAGAAGCAGAAATTTCTCACCTTGCAAATGCTGTTAAAAAAATAGACGAAAAAGAAAAAGACCTAGATTCAAAAATTAATGAAATCGATGCTGATTTAAACTCAAAATACAAAAACATACAAATATGAATCAAGATTTTATAAACAAACAAAAAGAATTGTTAACTGAAGAAAAAAAGAAACTAGAGGAGATGCTTTCTTCTTTTGCAAAAAAAGATAATGAGTTAAAAGGTGACTGGGATACCAAACACCCTAACATGGGAGGAGGGGACTCAGAAACTGGCTCAGACAAGCTTGATACTGAAGCAGATGAAGTAGAACAATATGAAAACAATCTTCCAGTAGAACACGCCTTAGAGACCAAATTAGAGAATGTGAACAAGGCATTATCAAGAATCAGTAATAATACTTACGGAGTTTGCAAAGAATGTAAACAAGAAATTGAACCAGAAAGACTAGAAGTGAACCCATCCGCAGACCTCTGCTCTAAATGTAAATAAAAAAATAGCCTCTCGCGAGGCTGTTTTTATTTTGCAAATGGATTCAATGGTGGATTACCATTAATACTTCCTACTTCAAAATGCACATGGCATCCAGTTATTCCTATAGTTCTTCCTGTGTTACCAATTAATCCCATTACTTCTCCCATTGATACTTGTTGTCCTACAACAACATTAATCTTATTCATATGAGAGTACAGAGTTGTAATTCCTGATGGATGCAATAACTTAACATAATTACCATATCCTCCATTATATCCATATTTTATCTTCATTACCTCTCCTCCTGCTGCTGCATATACTGGCTTATTACAAGAAATACCTCCTTGGATACCAAAGTCTATAGCATTTGAATAATGCAATCCTTGTGTAATAAAACAAACTCCATTTGATTTAGGAATAGGGCATATAAAATATCCTTCTGGAAGCCTTTCTTTAGATGGAGCAAACTTAGTAGCAATTGCAACGGCTGTTTGTCTTGTAGGCATCTTCCCATCAGGAACAATAATAGCATCTCCTGAATATAGAGTCTGCTCATCATCTAATTCATTAAATATTGCTATATCTTCTGAGTTTGACTTGTATGTCTTTGCTATCTTTCCTACACTATCTCCTTTCTTAACAAAATAAAGTATTCCATTGATAGGTAATATTACTAATTTATCTCCAATCTTAGGTTTTGATCGTGTTGTTAAGGCATTAGCCCATAACAAAGTATTCAATGAAATATTATGAAACTCTGCTATTTGAGAGTATGTATCTCCATCTTTAACACTGTATTCTATAATAGATCTTCTTTTTTCTGTATCTTCCTGCTCATCTGCAGCTGCTCCCAAAGTCATTAAGTTAACATTCTCTGGAGATGATACTGCCATTATACTATTCCCTGATATTAAAGAGTATCCTCCTAATTCTTCTATCTCCTCTCCCTGAGTAAATGACATTGTATTTGATATATCTGAGAAATCTATTATACCCTCTATTTCATCTGTTTTTACAGCAAAGATTGTCAGAGCTATTGCTAAAGCAAAAACAAACAAAAAGAAAGATTTTGGATGAATCTTTGGTTGGGTTAATAATATATTGATTTTTTCTTGTATCTTACTAATAAGTAATACTTTGGCACCCTCCCGACATTTCTGCCTTCGGACACCAAGCTATTATGTCTACATTTAATTATATTAAATATAGAACAGACCTGTCAATAGACAAAGGAATGATAATACAGTATAGTAAATATGTCAATATATGGAATATAAAAACCTATTCAAACCCTTGAAAATAAAGGAATTAATGGAGAGTCTAGAAGCTAAGCCCCTAAAGTCATTAGGACAGAACTTTATCATACAAGAAGGCCTTGTGGATAAAATCATAGATTCTGCTAACATCTCTAGAACTGATAATATTATAGAGATTGGTCCTGGACTAGGAGTTTTAACATATAAGCTCAAAGAAAAAACCAATCATCTTATAGCAATTGAAAAAGATAAGAAATACGCTAAGTATTTAAAGGAAGAATTCCCTGATATCACAATATTACATGAAGATATCTTAAAACTAGAAAAACAAGACTTCCCAAAAGAATACAAAATTGTAGCTAATATCCCATTTAATATAACAGGAGCAATTATCAAAAAATTCCTAGAAATAGAGAACGCTCCTAAAATGTATCTTCTGATGCAAAAAGAAGTAGCTCAAAGAATAATAACAAAAGAACCAAGAATGACAATTCTGTCTGCTTCTGTTCTGCTTTTCGCAGAAGCTAAAATCTTATTCCATATCTCAAAAGATAATTTCTGGCCACAGCCAAAAGTAGATACCTGTGTATTAGAAATTATTCCAAAAAAAAATTACACAAAAGATTTCTTAAAAACATTCTTTACAATTTTAAGAACAGGATTTTCTAAACCAAGAAAACAATTACAGAATAATTTATCTGTATTAAAAAGCAAAGAAGATGTATATAAATGGCTAGAAAAAAACAACATTGATCCAAAGAGAAGACCACAGACTTTAAGTATCAATGAATGGATCTCTCTTACTAACAGTTTTTAACTTCTCAAACCATATGTTTATATGCTAAAATTAGGCAATGCTTAAAAAAGTAATGCCTTTTTGGTTAAGGGACATACAAAAAATAACTCTTGCTATTTTACTGGGAGTATTTTTGCCTGTTCATCAAGCTCATGCTTTTGTAGAATGGCTTGGCAAAGTTATTATCGGAGGAATAATTTGGATTGTTCTTGTGATGCCTGTTTTAGTTGGACAAGCTGCAGCAACCTTAGCTGGTAACTTATTACTCACCGTAGCGGACCCAGGATTTATTACAAAAAGATATACAGAAATTTCTTTTGTAAAAGAAGGATTCCAATTATGTTTTAATCTTGGAATAATTTTTATGGTTTTAGGATTAATTGCCATTGGACTTGCAATTGCTCTAAGACTTATTAAAGATCCAAAAGAAGCATTAATTAAATTTATTCTAGCTGGACTGATGATGCCGTTTGGAGGAGTATTCGCAGGATTCATGATAGACTTCTCAAATGTCTTTACTAAAACATTTTTTGAAACAGGAGCCGCGAGTGGGGTAATAGGGGGAGTATCTTTATTCTCTGCTGCATGTGATTCTTTTTCTGCTATGTTTGCTCCAGGAGCAGGATTCTTAGAAGCAATAACTGGACTAATTGTCACTTTATTATTCCTAGCAGTATATGGATACTATACAGCGTTAGTATTGGCAAGATTTGCAATACTATTTTTTGCAAGATTTGTAGCTCTGTGGTTGATTATAATGTTCTCTCCTTTGGTATTTGCATTTTACGCTTTATCAACTCTGCCAGGAAACATACCTGTATTTCAAGTCTTCTCGAAACTATCAGAGTATTACAAAAAATGGTGGCAATCTTTATTTGAATGGTGTTTTATTGGAATGATTGGTTCTATATTCTTATACATCGCAGGAATCACATCAATGTCATTACTAGGAGCAGAAGAAGATTTAGTACAAGGGGGATTCTTCACAGAATTATTAGGAGAAAATATCTTACCATTTTTAATCCCATTAATTATTATTCATATGGGATACAAGATGACATTAGAGTGGGCACCAGCATCAGCAAGGGGTATTATAAACACAGTTGAAGCAGGAGCAAAGATGGCGGTTATGGCAGCAGGTGGTGCAGTAGCTGGATTAGGTGCATCTGCTATGGGATCAAAAACTGCAATGAAAGCTATGTCTAAAACCCAAGCATGGGGTGCTAAAATGTCTAAGAAAAAAGGACTTGGTGCATTTGGATATGCTGTTAATAGAGCATCAACTTCATTAAAGGGCATCGGAGCAGGACATAATAAGAGAATGAAAACAGCTGCAGAAAAGAGAATGAAAAAAATTGCAGATATTGATGATGGAGAGTCACTAGCAAACACTAGTATTCATGGCACAAGATTTAATCAGAGACAAACAGAAATTAATAAAAAAGCAAAAGACAAAATATTACACGGAGTATCTAAAGCAGAATATGGCAAAGATAAAGTTAAAGAAGGCGATCCTAGATACATGGATCTACTTAGAACTTCTGTCGGAGAAAGAGATACAGAAACCATTATCAAAATGTTTAGAAAGGATCCTAATTTAATGAAGTCAACTGATCCTATTTCAAGACAAGCAAAAGAAGCAATTTCTGGAAATAAAGCAAAAGACAATGCAGAAAAAATCAGAATAAGTACGAAGAAAGGATTAGGAGATTTAACAAAAGAACAAGAAAAAGGACTAGATGATATCTTGGATGTAAAAGGCTCTCTTTCAGAAGATAAAAATATCACAGGAAAGAAACTAAATAAACTGGGATTCAATGACGAACAAAAACAAACAATTTTGGAAGCAAAAGAAGGAATAGGAAAAGGAGTATTGAAAGACTCTGTTGGAACAGTATATAAAAGAATGACCCCAGACGATATTTCTAATTTAGATTACAACACCTTACTTAATCCAGATGTAATACAAGGGCTTGCTAAAGGAGGAAGCAATCAATCAAGATGGGCGGGAATAAAAAGAGGAGGAGCAGACTTTATGAAGCAATTAATGCATTCTATGGATCCTGAACAAAAATTTATGATGTTTAGAAGTCTTAAGCAAGATGACATGCCTAGCCCAGATTTAATGAATAGCAAAGAGTTTATAAAAGGAATGGCTAATAATGGAATGGATAATAAAGATCTAACAAATAAGTTTATGAGAACCACTGACAAAACAGGATTCAAAGAGTTGCTATCTCATATCAAAAATGATGAAGTTAAGAAAACAAAATTATTCTCTGGACTTGAACCAGCAACAATTAATAAATTGTCTGATAATATATTAAAATCAAGTGAAATGATACAAGGAATTTTACTTAATATGAAAGGTAAGAAAAATGCTGGATTAACTCCATTTTTAGAACATGGTGGTCCTGAATATGCATCTATGGTAAATCATACTATTGAGCATACCCCAGGATTGAAATCAACAATTGCAGTCAAAAACCCTGACTTCTTTAGAAAACAAATATTCACACCATCTTCTGTGGTCGCTGGAATAAGAGTAAATAAAGAAAATGGAGAAGCATATAGACCAACTGATAGAATAGAAATGAGCAAATATATAGCAGAAGAACAAGAAAAGCATTATCAAAATATGAGTGGACAATCACAAGAACCACCAAAAGAAAAAGAAACATTCAGAGAAAAAGCAGAAAAAAAGGCAGAATATAATAAAAAAATGTCTAATATAAGGTCAAGATTAGCAAAAGAAGAAAAATAATATGGAATTTTCACAAGAAGAAATACAAAGAAAATATAATCTCTTAAGTCCTAGACTTAAAGAAGAAATGAATTCTATAAAAGAAGTTGATTCTTTGACAGAGATTTGTGAAGAGAATAAGATTGATAACTTCTTAGAAATTCAAGAAAATATTTCTTTCTTAATCCTTGGTCTTATAAACTTCGATGATTTCAAAACAAATATATTAAGTATAGTAGGGGAGCTAGGACAACAAGTGTATCAACAAATATTTAATACAATCTTACTTCCAATATTACCATTACTCCAAAATAGAAAAGAAGAAACAACAATCACAAAAATACAAGAAGAAAAAAAAATGAACTCTGTAGAAAGACAAAAAAAAGCAAAAGAGTATAACGGAAAAGATACATAAACAGAAAAAATATGAGATAAATTGAGAGATAAATTGGGAATACCCCCAGACGAACCAGATTTAAGTAAAGCAACCAGAGAAAAATTAAAACAAGGAGGATGGGAAGACACAGAAGCACAACAAAAATTAAGAGATGAGATATTATCAAGGAAAATAGCATTACAAAATATATCTGACCATTTTAACGCATTAAAAAAAAGTGGTCGATTTCTACAACCAGGAGGAGAAGAGATACAAGACGGACTAATACAAGACTTTAAAGACATTGAAAGTGGCAAAAAAAAAATAGATCCATCACATTCAGAATCACCATTACATGAGGTAGAATTTGAACACGATAAAGAATTTGTAAAGGGTATGAAAAAAGATACAACAAGTATTATGGAATCTATAC
>CBDUWM010000013.1:0-11610 GCA_965370925.1 uncultured bacterium | reverse complement strand
TCTTCTAGAGAATGTACTTTGTATAATAATACTTTGTATGATAATAGCGATGGTATATACATTAATACTTATTCTTCTGATTCAGATATTAAAAATAATATAATAGCAGATAATGATAATTATGGAATATATATTGATACTACAAGTACAATAGCAGATTATAATAATATATATTCAAATACTATAAATTATTTTGGAATTAACTCAGGGACAAGCAGTATAAGTTTTGATCCTAAGTTTGTAGATACATCCGCAAATAATTTCTTATTACAAGCAGATAGTTTGTGTTTTGATATAGGATCTGCTACAGCAATAGGGCTTGGGATTTCTTCTAACTACACAGCAAAGCATGACCAAACAGATGATATTAGTACAGTTGATTTAGGCTTCCATTTATTTACGGGTGATAGCATATCTTTAATAAGCATGACAGATCCTTTTGGATCTATTATCTCTAATGTTAATTTTGATATCAAAGGAGCAAAAGTTATTGGGATAGATTCAGATGACAATAATATTATAAAAATATCTACTAGTTCTGTAACTGGCGCAAGCGGATATGTTAATTTAAATAATTACGAATCAGATTTATATACATTCTCTGATTTTTCTAAAGCTGGGATACTTGATTTATATATTTCGTCTCCAGAACAGATACCTATTAATATTGCTCCTGGTGTGACAACAACGGTTAATCTAGGGTTTAAGACACAAGATTCATTATCTGTTTCAGTTTTAAATGCTAGTACAACAGATCCAGTATTTGGAGCTCATATTAGAGTGTATAATGCAAGTATAGATCAATCAGAGATAGCAGATGCTACTGGTAATGCAGAATTCATACCACTTCCAGCAGATACATATACATTAGAGGTTTATTTACAGAATTATACAACATCTACACAGAGTGTATCTATATCAGGTCATATAGATAAAACAGTTAATTTAAGCGAGGAATGAAAAGAGGAGTAACATTAGTAGAAACAATAATGGTAATTTTGATATTTGGGATAGTATCTGTTGCTCTTTCTATGTGGGTAGTTAATTTTTATCAGACATATTATTTTACTTTTAATCAAACAAAAACTGTGATGGAGGCAGAGAGAGCTATCAAGATCATGATTAGAGAAATTAGAGAGGCAACTACTGCTCAAGACGGAGCATATATTTTAGCAACAACAACAGACACAGTATTTTCATTTTATTGTGATGTAGATAGAGATGAAGAAATAGAACTTATAAGTTATTATGCAGAAGATCATAAATTTATAAGATCTGTTGTAGAGCCAACAAATAATTTTCCTCCTGAATATACCAATACTCCAACAACAAGAGTGATATCTATAGATGTTGTAAATGCTCCATCAATATTTAAATATTATGATAGTGATGGTAATGAATTAGAAACAACTCCAGTGAGAAGAAAGGACACTAAACTAATGGAGGTTATGATTTTAATAAATACATCGCCAGATAGACTTAATAACTATCAATTAAAATCAAGTGTGCAAATTAGAAATTTAAAAGATAATATATGATGAAAAAAGGAATGGTAACAACTTGGGTTCTTACATTTTCAGTAATTACTTTAATAATGCTTGGTGGCATGGTTGGATTTGTTTTACTTCAAAAGAAAGTATCTACTCATAACGCTGCCTCAGAACAATCATTACATATTGCAGAAGCTGGAGTTAATTACTATAAATGGCTGATTAACCAAAACACCACTACAACGCAAGTACAGATTCAAGATCATAATGATTGGTGTACAAGTTCTGATACTGTTTCGGTTTGTGGTTCAGAAGACTGGTGTGGACCTTACGAACATGAATATAAAGATACAGATGGGAATGTTATAGGAAGTTTTTTGATATGCGCTCAGGCAAAATACATTTGTAATCAGATTCTTGGAGTGTCTGCTAAGTCTATAGGATATACTTCAAAATATCCAGATATACAGAGATCAATTCAGGCAAAGTTTGCAGCAACATCCATTGCTGACTATGCATATTTAATAAATGAAAGTGTATGGGCTGGAGATGATAGAAGTATATATGGTAAATATCATTCAAATAATGGAATCAAAATGGATGGTACTGGAAATTCTATTGTGAGCTCTGCAAGAGATACTTGGCTGTGTACTAGTTCTTATGGATGTGATAAACAGAATTGTCCAGATGTGTGCACTAGAGAAGGAGACGCTTGTAGATGCCCTGGAGTATTTGGGGATGGTGCAGGGGATGATCTATGGAAATATCCCGTGACACCTTTTGATTTTAATGGTCTTACAGCTGATTTCAATAAGATTAAAGTTCTTGCTCAAAGTGAAGGACATTATTATCCTCCTTCAATTGATATTGATTCATCTGCGCTAGGATACCATGTGATATTTAATTCTGATGGTAGTTTTGACATTAGAATAATTACAGAAATAACAGAAATAAATTCTTCAGATGGTTCTTCGTTTAAATGGAAACCAGAGATTATAGAAGATGAATATGCTTATCAGACTAATGTTACAACAACAGATTGTGGATTGATTTATGTAGAGGATGATTTATGGGTAGATGGGACAGTTAAAGGTAGAAAAACAATTGCCAGTGCAAATTTGATTTCTCAGAATATTGATACTACAGCAATAATAAATTGGAATATAGATTATACAACTTTGGATGGAACTGATAGTTTCGCTTTATTGGCAGAACAAGATATTTTAATTCCTCTATGTTCTCCTGGTGGCAATGGAGACTCTTCTGATTTATGTCATAGAACAGGTTACACAGATAAGATGACTATAAGGGGTGTGTATGTTGCTCAGAAAGGAAAATTTGGAAGAAATTATTATCCTCAGATTAAAAAGAAGGGAAAAAAATGGGTGTCATATCATCCATGGAGTTTAAGAAATGAATTATTAATCCATGGATCAATAGTTTCAAATAAGAGGGTGGGGACTAAATGGGTATGTGGTTGGGGGTATTGTTCTGGGTACGAAGATAGAGAAAATATTTTTGATCAGAAGCTAGCGACTAATCCGCCACCGCTACTTCCTTTTGTTTCTCCAGATTTAAAGATTGTATCATGGGAAGAATTATAATAAAATAAATTAATGGGTATTTTAAATCAAAAATTTGATATGTTCTGTGTTGATATTTCCGATCTTTCATTTAAGGTTTCAAAACTACAGAAAGATGGAAAGTTTTTTTCATTGCAGACATGGGGTAATTTTAAAATTCCAAAGGATGTTATTTTGGATGGAGAAATTAAAAATGAAAATACTTTGAAAGAAATTTTGTCATCTTCTTTTGCAACAGTATCTGGAAAAGAAATAACTGCAAAGAATATTGCAATGACATTACCAGAAGATAAGACATTCACAAGAATAGTCCCATATAAGAAAATGGATTGGGAAGATGCTAAAGATTATATCAAATTAGAAGCAGAAAAGTTTATTCCTATTCCATTAGATCAGGTATATCTAGATATCCAGAAAGTAGAAGGATTGAATCTTGCATTGTTTTCTGCAATACCAAAAGATATAGCTAATTCATATGCTTTATGTTTTAAAGAAATGGGGTATCAACCTTTGATATTTGAACCAAAAAGCATGGCTGTTGCAAGAAGTTTAATAAAAGGAGGAGTTTCCGAAGTTCCAGTTCTGATACTTGATTTAGGAGCAAGAAGAACTCACTTAACTATTTTTTATAAAAATTGTGTTTTTTATACAGTGAGTATTAATTTAAGTGCTAATAATCTAACTCAGGAAATTGCTATTGCAAGGAACATTGATTTTAAGACAGCAGAAGATATAAAAAAGAAAAACAAAGAAGATTTCTCTAAAACAGAAGATAAATATTTCAATGAATTATTTAAAGAAATAGATAAGTATCTTGAGTTTTATACAGATAATTCTCCTAAGGAAGCTAGTATAATAAAAAAAATAATATTAACAGGGGGAGGATCTAATTTAAAGGGAATAGAGAATAGATTTGATAAACATTATTCAATAGAATCAAAAGTCGGAGATGTCTGGATAAATATATTAGAGCAACCAATAAAAAAGATTCCAGGAATTAGTTTTTCTGAATCTAACTTATATAGTGCTGCACTTGGACTTTCTTTAAGATCTGTTAATTTTGATATATGATAAATTTAATTCCACAAGAGTATAAGAATAAGGCATTGGGCTATAAGAAGTGGCAGAATGTTTTTAAGATACAAATCAATATTATCATACTATTATTAGTTTTATTTATTGGATTGTTTGTCATGGATTTTTATTTCTCTGCTAGTAAAGATTATCAAGAGAGCATGTTAGATGTTGTAAAAACATTATCCCCAAAGGCAGATTTAATTAGGGGGGAAGTAGTAAGTTTGAATAAGGATGTGGAATATGCAATTGGTGTTTTAGGTAATCAAATATCTGTGATTGATATTTTTGATAAGATAGCAATAAATTTATTAAAGGGAATGTATATACAGTCAATTGCAGTTAGTAATAAAGAAGAGCTGTTGATTTCTATTGTAGGATATGCTCCTGATAATGATACATTATTGGAGTTTAGAGACATCTTGGAAGAGGAGTTTGAAACAGAAATAAACATACCGTTAAAAGCATTAACAAAAAGACAAGATATAGATTTTTCAATAAGATTTGAAATTAAATGAGTATTAATTTAAAAAACAATAAAATATTTACATTATTAATATTAAGCATAATAATAATCTTATTTAGTTTTTTTGTAATAGATTATGCTTTTAATATAGAAAAAAAGACTAAAGACATTTCTAATATTATTTCTCAGATTTATGCTACAGAAGCTATAAGTTCTCAAATAGAAGATATAGAGAAACAAAGAGAGAGATATATCAATGAGTTTGATGAAGAAAACTCAGAAGTATCATCAATGTTTTTGAAAGAAGGGTCTGCTAATGTAGAGTATGCAAAATTTGTAAATGATTTAGATAAGATGGCAAAGGAATATAACTTAGAATTTGATATACAATTCGAAGGTGATCAAAGCGCAGATGAAACAAAGAAGAAAAAGATAGAAAACAAGTATTTAAAGATTGGATTAGATTTAAGAGGGAGATTTATTGATGTATACAAGTTTATATATAAAATAGAGAGTTATCCTTATTTAATAGATATTGTAGAATTTAAAATAACAAAAGAAAAAGAGTCGGGAGTTTTTAGTAATGTTTTACTTAAAGTATATGCAAAAGATTAAAGATTTTATAAAAAAGATATTTTCTGGCAATCTGTTTTGGTTGATTGTATTTTTGATAATTACAGCAATTCTTGTAGAAGGAATGTATTTTTTTGTATTGTCTGATAATATAGAAAAGAATGCTCTTGAGTATAAACAAGAAAGCATTAAATTTAATGAGAAATTGTTAAATGAATTTTTTGAGAAAAAAGAAAGTAGAGATTTAGAGTTTAGCAAAGAGCTTATTATTAGAACTCCTAATCCATTTTTCCCTATAGTAGAGCAAGCGTCTACAACTACAGAAGGGGATATGCCTTGATTTTTTTGGTAAATCAGATATAATATTTAAGTATTTGCCCCCATAGTTTAATGGATAGAACACTAGCCTTCTAAGCTGGATATGTGGGTTCGATTCCTACTGGGGGCACATAGTATGGTGGGTATAGCTCAATTGGCAGAGCATCGGTTTGTGGTACCGAAGGTTGCCGGTTCAACCCCGGTTACTCACCCCATGAAAAAAGAAACAAGATGTAGGTCTTGTTTTTTGATTGACAGAATATGATAATTATTGTAGTATAGGATACTGGAACGGCTATACTTTCAGGCCATAATTTGAAAGCGAAGTACCTTAAAAAAAGGAGAAAAAAATATGAGAAAGTTTATTTACGTCATGATTGTAGTTATCGCTGTTGTATGCTATTTCCCAGGATTGAATGCTAAGCAAAAAAGCTTTAATACTATACATCCGCCGAGTAATGAAATGAGATATGTTGTAGATGATTCAGGTGCATATCATGTTCATGCAATGACTGGTGAGGAGGCATATGGAAATAGGTTCAAATCAGGAGAATCTTTCACAGATGGATTCGCATTAATGTCATTGTCTACAACACAGAATTTTTGGGTAGGTATATCTGGTAATAGAGTGTCTGAAATATTTGATGTAAAGAGACGAGGTTTATCTGAAAATATTATTACTATCTGGGATAATGGATGCGTGCCGGCAATGGTTACAAAGAGTGTCCCATTATGGGAGACAAAAAGAGCTTACACCATCGGCAAATTTTCTGAAGGAGTGTTCTCTATAGCTGATAAAACTGGAAAATATTTTGTTACATTGTTAGGAGAGGAAACATCTCCTATAAGAGCAAGTATTCTCGGAGATATTAGGCATGGATGGGCAAATGGTTATATCAATGGAAGGTGGGGGTATGTATCAAAAGATATGCATATGCCAGGAGAAGATGATTGTTTATATGCCTACCCATTTGATGATTTCGGATTTGGAAGAAAAATCATAAAAAACTCCCATTTTAGATATGTTGATTCTAACTTAGAATTTGTGACAGGATTGGAATTTAATTGGGGATCACCAGTTTCTTCTGCTGGAGATACTTTTGTAGAGGATTTAAATGGTGATAGGTACCATATTCAGTTTGAGCAAACAGATACGGGATATAAAGTTTCAAAGATGTATGGCACAATATTTTCTAAAGATGATTGGTGTAAACCATTTAATGGACAGTCACATACTTATGGATATTATTCTGATGGTGCAGAAAACGAATATTATGTTGTGAACAAAAGAGGAGATCAATTATATTTAGGTGATTTCTCTAAGATTATTGGTTTAACAGATAATATATTAACAGTTGAATTAGATCAAGAATGTTTTTGTATTGATATTATAACAGGAAAACGTATATTTTAAGCACAATGCCCCTTGTATTACAAGGGGTTTTATTATGCTTGACAAACTATATGCTAGTATGGTATAATTGGATATAACAAAATAAGGAGAGTGATGAGATGACATCAAAGATAGTGAAATGTGGATTACAGCCAAAAGATACCGAGTATGTAGGCCCAATGACCAAAGAGTCAGCGCAAGCATCTTGGTACAACAAAGTCTTTCTCGTTGGAAATACATTGCCGAATGGAACAATCAGAGCATATGTTCCCAAGAAGCAATTTGAGAAAGCAGAAGAAAGAGACGACAAGTTTTATAGGAATTATATTCCTAAACCACTTGGAAAAGCATTTAGTATATGTTCGATGTAAGAACCTAAAGTCCTGGAGAATATTCTCTGGGACTTCAACTTTTTATTTCTTCTCTTCTAATTGAATTGGTATTATAATTTCTTTTTCATCTCGTAAGACTGTGAATGCTAACTCATCTCCTACTTCATGAGTTACTAATATATCATTGAGTGTATTTTTCTCTGTGATATCTATTCCATTACATTTTAGAATAATATCAAATTCTTTTAATTCTGCTTTGTATGCAGGGGAGTCTTTCATGATTGCTGGTTCTCCTAGTCTCTCCCTGATGATTAATGCTCCTTGATTTACTTTGATCTTATTTCTTTTTGCAATTTGTTCGTTTAATACAAAGTATCTGATTCCTAAGAACGGTCTTTTGATTTTTCCGTGTTTTTGTACTTCTTCTAGCATTGCTTTTGCATAATTAACTGGTATTGCGAATCCTAAGTTCTGTGCTCCAGATACGATAGCAGAGTTAATTCCCATAACTCTTCCTTTCATATCTACTAATGGTCCTCCAGAGTTTCCAGGATTAATGGCTGCGTCAGTTTGTATCAGTCCTCTTAGGCTTGTCATACCTCCTCCACCAAAAGCATTGATTCTTCTACTTAAACCAGATACTATTCCAGATGATATTGTGTCATCAAATTCTCCTAAAGGATTTCCTACAGCAAGTACCTGTTCTCCAACGGATATTTTAGAAGAGTTAGGGTGCATTTTAATGAATGGTAGTTTATCCCCGTCAATTTTTAATATTGCCAAATCTACTAATGGATCTCTTGCTAAAACTTTTGCAATAAATTTATGTTCAGGGTCTAGTAATACTGTATATTCTGAATCAGGATCTGCAACAACATGATTACATGTAATAATATATCCGTCTTTTGTTGCTATAAATCCGGAACCTCCTCCTATTTTTGTTTTTGTTTTTTCTTTGCTATCTAGATTCGGTAACATAATATTACTACCAGGTATATCAAAGAATCCATTTATCTTTGGTAAATCTTTAGAAACAATAATTGAGATTGCAGCTGGGCAAACCTTTTTTGCTATTTTTATGATTGGATTATTCATATATATATTTTATCATTTTATACTTAGGTTGCCAATGATAGTTTAAAATGTTAAATTTATTGTATAATTTTGCCCCCATAGTTTAATGGATAAAACAAGAGACTCCTAAGCTCTAGATGTAGGTTCGACTCCTACTGGGGGCACATGAAAATAGCAATTATTGGTGCTGGGACAATAGGATTGTATATAGGGAACAAGCTGATTGACTTAGGTCATAAGGTTTCTATTTTTGAAAAAAAAGATAATGTATGTGGAAAGGTTTGTTCTGGTTTAATTTCTTCCAGATTATTTAATTTTATTGAAGGGAAGGGATATATTTTAAAACACTTTAAGGGTTGTTTAATACATTCTAAAAAAAAGATTACTAAACTTAGATTTAGACCAGTCCATTATTTAATAGATAGGGATAAAGTTAATGAAGATTTATTATCAGAGTTTGAAAAAAAAGGAGGGAAGATATATTTTAAATATTTTACAAAAGACATTCCTTATGGATTTGATAGAATAATATTATGTGATGGAGCAAGTTCTTTTTTAAGAACTAAATTTAAAATGAAGAGTCCAGAGTTTTATTTAGGAGCAAAATTAAAGATAAAAAAAGTATCTGAGGACATGATAAATACATGGTCTTTGAAAGATGGTTTTTGTTGGAAGATTCCTGGAGTAGATAATGTTGAATATGGAATAATGGGAAAGGCGGGGAATTTAAATAAAATATTCTTTGAGTTTTTAAAACAACAGAAAGTTGAATTTAATAAAAAGGATATCGAATATGCAATTATTCCACAGGGGCTGGTAGTTTCTAATAGGAAAAATGTTGCATTATGTGGTGACTGTGCAGGGCTTACAAAACCATGGAGTGGAGGGGGTGTTATATGGGGATTAACAGCAGCAGATATTTTAATAAAGAATATTGATAATTTAGAGAAATATAATGAGAAAGTTAAGGAGTTCGAGTTTTTAATTTTTAAAGGAAGAATTATTAAAAAGCTAGTTTACTATATAGGAGAGTATCTTCCATTCTTTATGCCAAAGGAGTATGAGAGAGATAATGATTTTCCGATGATATAAAGCAAATAAAGGTGTTTTTGATAAAAACATACCTAATATTGTAATTTTTTTGCAAAAAGCTTGCAATTTTTAGCATATTTGTATATACTATAGATAATAAAATTTTAAAATATGAAAAATATACCAATATCAGTTATTGAGTTTTCTGTAGAAAACTTTAAGATTTTCAAAAAAAGAGTTGTTTTTTCTATGGTAGGAAAAAAGAGTAAGCATACTTTTTTAAGCAATAAGCAAAATTTGATGAAGACATCTTTAATTTATGGGCCAAATGCTTCTGGTAAAAGTACTTTGCTTGATGCTTTTAGTGTCTTAAAAGATGGGATTATCAGTTCAGCTAATAATATTAATCCAAAATATTCTCAATTGCCATATTATCCATTTCTATTATCTAAAGATAATAGAAAGCCAATATTCTGGGAAATTATTTTTTGTTTGGAAGAAAAGATTTTTAAATATAATTTTTCAATTAGTGAGGGAGAAATTATTACTGAGAATTTATTACAAATTTTGTCTACAGGAGAAGAAAAGGAATATTTAATCAGAAAAAAACAAAATATTAAATTATTCTCTGGTTTAAAAAAAGGGGGGGATATAAAATCAAAAACTCGAGAAGATGTATTATTTCTGTCTGCAGCAGCTAAATGGAATAATGATTTAGCAATAAAAATTATTAATGGATTCAGAAATATAAATATTATAAATGGAGCTGATGGCGGTGATTATGGAGGATTTACAATTAAGTTTTTGAGTAATCCTATTAATAAAAAGAAGGTATTAGACTATTTAAAGAGAGCAGATTTTTTGATTGATGATATAAAAATTAAAGAAATAGAAATACCAGAATCTATTATTAAAAAGATAGCATTGATAGATAAAAAAAATATTGCCAAGACAATGTACAGCGTATCCGTCTATCATAGTAAATTTGATGATAATGGTAAAAATATAGGTAGCGAAGAATTTAATATAGAGAATGAATCAGAAGGCACTCAAACATTTTTTAACTTAATTGGTCCTATAATTGATACATTAGCAAATGGTAAAGTTTTATTAATAGATGAATTTGATAATAGTATTCATCCGCTTCTTACCAAATTTATAATTGATTTATTTGTAAATAATAATGATAATGGTGCTCAATTGATAGTAACAACTCATGACACAAGTTTACTTTCTTATAATAAAGAGTTTATTAAAGATCAAATTTGGTTTACTGAAAAAGATAAGTTTGGTGTAGGAAGTTTATTTTCTTTAGCAGAATTTGATAATTTAAGAAATGACACACAATTTTTTAAAAAATACATTGAAGGAAAGTTTGGAGCATTGCCATTTATTAAATCTATAAATATAAATGATGAGAATTAATTATGGAATTGATAGGAAACGAGATACACGTAAATTATATAAAACAATTTACATTTTTACAGAGTCAAAAGGGACAGAACCAATTTACTTTAAATCTAAAAAGAAAGAAATTGAAGAATATATTAGAAGAAAACTTATTAAAGTAGAAATTTTGAAAATGGGAAAAAGTACACTTAGTCTTGTAAATAAGGTTGTAAAATATATTTCTGCAAATAAAATTGAAACAGATAAGAGTGAATGTTGGGTTGTTTTTGATAGGGATAGTTTTAATAAAGATTTTGATATTGCGATAAATAAGGCAAACAAAAAAGGAATTAAAGTAGCGTATTCAAATGAATGTTTTGAATTATGGCTTTTATTACATTTTGATTTTGTTAATTCATCTATAAGTAGGAGAGCTTATATTTCAAAATTAACGAAGAAATTGCAAAAACAAAATAAAAATAATAAAAAATATACCAAAACATTAAATATATATCCTTTGATAAAAAAGAATGAGATAACTGCGATAAGAAATGCAAAAGAATTATTAAAAATATATAAAAAAGAAAAATCTTATTTAAAGAAAGATCCATCTACAACAGTTCATTTGTTAGTAGAGAGTTTAAATAAAATAAAAAAATATGAATAATGTGTTAGATATTTTTATGTCATCAGAAGATATTGAAAATATTAAGTTTTTGGCAAAGAAAAGAGGGTTTAAATCAGTCAGTAAATATATAGAACATTTGATTGAAATTGATAAGGATTTAATGGTTGAAAAAGATTTATCAGATAACATTGAAAGATAACTATAAACATTTGTAATTTCCTTCATTTTTAGGTATTGTAATCTATATGCAAAATATAT
>CBDUWM010000012.1:0-11801 GCA_965370925.1 uncultured bacterium | reverse complement strand
TTCTCAAAAAAGATTTCTAAGATATTATTTATAAAAGTTTTCCACATAGTTTTGCTTTTTTAAAGTCTATAAATATTATATAATATTTTAAGGGCGTTTGCGATTTATTTTTTAATTTAAAAAAAGAAGTTAATATTATGTTCCAATTTTTTGAAAAAAATTATTTGGGGATTGATATTGGAGCAACCTCACTTAGAGTAGTAGAGGTGTCAATAAAAAAAGGCCAAAAAGTAAAAATTAAGAATTACGGAGAAGTAGATTCAAAGGATTTTGATTCTCCTTTTATGACTTTAGATCAAGGCAACTTATTTTTATCTGAACAAAATATTGTTACTGGAATCAATTCAATATTAAAGGAAGCAAAGACAAGTACAAAAGATGTGTTTTTCTCATTACCAGATTTCTCTACTTTCTTTGTTCCATTTCCAGTACCAAAGATTGATGATGAAGAAGAGCTACAACAAGCAGTAATGTTTGAGGCAAAAAAATACATTCCAATTCCAATGCAGAATATTGAGCTTGCATGGAAACCAATAGGAATATTAAAAAGTTCAGATCAACAAGTAGAGTTTTTAAAAATATTAGCAGTTGCTATTCCAAATGAAGTTATAGATCAGTATCAGAGAGTGACTGTGAATTGCGGATTAAAATTAGCAGGATTTGAGCCAGAGGCATTTGGACTACAAAGAGCTCTAGTAAACAAAGATGAGCAACAGATATGTTTAATTGATATTGGAAGAAACAGTTCAACAATTAATATTGTAGATGATAATACTATTGTAATATCTCATTCAATTAATTTTTCAGGAAATGATATTACAAAGAAGATTGCAAAAGTTGTGAATGTTACAGAAAAAGAGGCAGAGAGATTAAAGATAGAAGAAGGATTAAAAAGTTCAAATATTGAAGTAAAGGAAACTATAATGCCAATGATAAATGTTTTAGTTCAGGAAACAGACAGAACATTCAGGGAGTTTAATAGAGAGTATAAAAAAGATATAACAAAGATTATCATAACAGGATCAACTGTTTCAATGCCAGGTTTGATGGATTATTTCCAAAAACAATTTGATGTTAAGGAAGGAATACACATAGGAGATCCATTCAGCAAAGTTGAATTTGATATTAAGTTTTCAAATAAGGAATTAGAAAAACAATTTAAAGATAATTTAAAACAAATGGGACCTCGTTATGCTGTGGCTATTGGAACAGCACTAAGAGGAACCGAGATATAAAATTATGAATACAAATAATACACAAGGTGTAAAACCAATGGGAGCACCAATAATGCCAAAGTCAAAGATTGTGGGCGCAAGTAGTCAGAGTAGTCTCTCTGCATACATGGGCATATTACTTTTAGTTCTTATACTCGGAGGATATATCTTTTTAGTATTAGAGCAAAAGAATCTTAGAACACAGAAGTGTGAACTTAATGGATGTGCATATGAAAATGAGGAAATTGCAAAAAAAGATATCCATTATAGCAAGATATCAGAAGATTCAAATGTAAATAGAATAAAAAAAGATGGTGATTTCATTAAAATCAGTGGGAATATAGAACTGAATCAATTAGAATATAAGAAAGAAAGAGAAGAGGTATTAGCATTCAAAACTAAATTAGATCCTTTTATTATAATAACTAATAATAGAAAGGAATTTTCTAGAATATTTAGTTTTTTAGAAAGAAGTGTTTTACCAGAAGTAGCAATGACAGGATTTACTGTTAGATCAGATAAAGATGAAATTATATTAAACGGATCAGTAAACTCTGATAATTTCTATATGCTAGCAATGCAATATTATTTGCTACAAAAAGATCAAGATATAAAAAGCGTTGAATTGGATAAACTTTCCCTAAGTACAGAGAGAAAGGTCGATTTCACATTCAATGTTTTATTGAAACCAAACGTATATAAATATATAACAAATTAAAATGAAAAATTCTAATTTAATTTTTATTACCTGTGTAATACTTTCCCTAATAGCTCTTTATTCATTTGTTACTCCAGAATTTGAGAAGTATTCTAATCTAAAAAAAGAAGTTTCTATACTAGAAGAGAATTTAGCAAAAATACAAGATCATAAAGAAAGTACAAAGCAAGCATATAAAAAGATTTCATCAGGAAGTTTTGAATACATAAAACTTAATGGAGCAAAAGACACTGTCTATTATACAGAAGATATAGATGGAGAAAGAAAGAACCCTATTATTGATTCAGCTATTCCCAATCAAGTAAGAAAAGCAGCTTTGTTTAATTTATACTACTCACTTACTAAAAGTTCAGGAGTGGAGTTAGACAAGATTTTAATAAGTAAAAAAGCATCAAGAAGCAAATCAACAAGTGAAATTAACACTCAAAAAGCATTAGATGATTTAGGCGTAAAGTATGATACATTGGCAATCACAGTTGTTGGATCATATGACAATTTTAAAAGATTTATTCAAAATCTAGAGAAATCAGCAAGATTTATAAAAATAGATTCAATTGATTTCCGTGCTCCTAATTTTAATGTTGCTAGAAAAAATGGAGAAAGACCTGAAAACTATTTCTCATTTGATTTAAGTACAAGAGTTTATTCATTAAAGAAATCAAATAATTAAAAATATGGATTTAAAATTTACCAAAAAAAAATCAAAACAAAAGAGCTATATAGGTGTATTGGCAATAGTTATTATTGCATTATGGGCGGGATATATATTCTTTGGGAATAATGAAGAGAATATTATTATTGACGCTCAAGAAAAGATTCTAGAACCTACAACACTTGCAGATATCAATTTAAATAAAATGGAAGCAAGTGCATTCTATAGATTTCAAAAATTGAATGAAAGAGTATATCCTACTGAACTTCCAAATAAAACTCCATATAATAATAATCCGGTAGACTTTAGAAGATCTAATCCTTTTATGGATTCAGGGTCAATAGCAATTACAGAATCTCCAGATTTTACTCAGGAATTTGAAGAAGAAGTAGAAGAGGAATATGTAGATGAATTTGAGGATTTTGAAACCAATGAGTTTGAAGAAGAAAATTACGGAGGATTTGACGCAATAGATTTAAATACTTTTTGATTATGACACCTTTATTACAAAAATTAATTGAGAAGCAACTTCTTGATAAGGATAGTGCTCAAAGTTTATACAATGAGTTAAAAGGAAGCACTAAAAGAGAAGAGGAGCTAATTCTTGATAAGGGATTGATTGACGAACAAGAACTATTTCAAATAAAAAGTGAAGTTCTTGGTTTTACATATCAGAAAAAAGTAGATAAAGAAGTTCCTTTAAGAGTTTTAGAATTAGTACCAGAAGAATCAGCAAAGCTATATAACCTAGTAGCATTATCTCAGGAAGGAAATAATGTTGTGATGGGAATGGTATATCCAGAAGATATCAAATCAGGAGAAGTTTTAAGATTCTTAAGTATTGATAAAGGATTTAAATACGAAGTAGTTTTGATAGATCGTACTGCATATCAAGAAATTTTAAAAAGATACAAGAGCTTGAAAAAAGAAGTTGGACAAGCATTGGGAGAATTTGAAGATGAAATAGAAGAGGGCGCTGTTAAAAGAAAAAAGACTATTAGAAAGGAAGCAGAAAAGATTTCAGAAGATGCTCCTATTTCTAGAATTGTTGCAGTGTTATTAAGAAATGCTGTAGAAGGAAATGCGTCAGATATTCATATTGAACCAACATTTGATAAATTACAGGTAAGATTTAGATTGGATGGAATACTTCATACAAGTATTATTCTACCAAAAAAAGTACATTCAGCAGTTGTAGCTAGAATTAAAATACTTTCTAATTTAAAAATTGACGAGGCAAGAATTCCTCAAGATGGAAGGTTCTCTTTAAAACTTGGGTCAAAGAGAATTGACTTCAGAGTTTCAACATTTCCTACAGCAAATGGAGAAGCAGTTTGTTTAAGAGTATTAGATTCTTCCGCTGGAGTTAAGAGAATTGGGGATTTGGGAGTTTGTGATAGAGATCTAAGAATACTTAAAACAGCTGTTAAGAAACCATATGGTATGATACTTTCTACAGGTCCTACCGGATCTGGTAAGACAACATCTCTATATGCTATATTGCAAGAGTTAGATAGAGAGAAGGTTAATATTATGACTCTTGAAGATCCTATTGAGTATGTGATGGAAGGAATAAACCAATCACAAGCAAGATCTGATATCGGGTATTCATTTGCATCAGGTTTAAGATCAATGCTAAGGCATGACCCAGATGTGATTATGGTGGGAGAAATCAGAGATCATGAGACAGCAGATTTAGCAGTTCATTCTGCATTAACTGGACATTTGGTATTATCAACATTGCATACAAATACAGCAGTAGGAGCAATACCAAGATTTATTAATTTAGGAATAGAGCCATTTTTAATACCATCAGCTATCAACTTATTAATAGGACAGAGACTTGTAAGAAAATTATGTCCTGATTGTAAGGAGAAAATGAGACCAACGGAAGATATGAAGAAGACTATCATAGATGAATTAGGAGAACTTACAGATGAGATTAAAAAAGAAAGAGGAATTAATTTAGATGATATTTGGGTGTATAGACCAAAAGGATGTGATAAATGTAATAATAGCGGACACACAGGAAGAATTGGAATATTTGAGTTTTTTGAAATGACAGATGCCATAGGAAGAATTGTTACAACAGATGTATCTGATGAAAAAATAAAAGTACAAGCAATTAAAGATGGATTAGTCACTATGAGACAAGATGGTTTTATTAAAGCATTAGAAGGTATAACATCAGTTGAAGAAGTAACATCTAAAACAAAAGAAAGTATATGAAGACACCAGAACAAAAATTAAAAGAAATATTTACAATAACAATTGCTAAGCAAGCATCAGATCTTCATCTATGTGTTGGGCATACTCCAGTATTAAGAATCAAAAGAAATTTGTATCATGTAAAAGAATGGGAGATTCTTACAAAGAATGATTTATCTGCTTTTGCAAAGATTCTTTTAGATGAAGATAAGGCGAAGACTTTTATAGAAAGAAAAGATGTGGACTTCTCATATTCTTTTGAGAACCAATATAGATTTAGAGCTAATGCTTTTAATCAAATGGGGAATATTTCCTTTGCTTTTAGACTTATTCCAAACAGAATAAAAACATTAGAAGAACTAGGACTTCCTGAAATCTTCCATGAATTTACAAAACCAACACAGGGGTTAGTTTTAGCAACAGGTCCATCTAACCAAGGAAAGTCTACAACTCTAGCATCAATGATTGACGAAATATCAAGAGAAAGGAGTGAACATATTATTACAATTGAAGATCCAATAGAGTATATTTTTACAGATAATAAGTGTATAATTGACCAAAGGGAGATAGGAAGAGATGCAGAGTCTTTCGGACGAGCATTAAGATCATCTTTAAGACAAGATCCTGATGTGATTATGGTGGGAGAGATGAGAGATTTAGAGACTATTTCAATTGCACTTACAGCGGCAGAAACAGGACATTTAGTATTTGCTACACTTCATACAAATTCAGCATCAGAAACTATTCATAGAATAGTGGATACATTTCCAGCAGAGCAACAGGGACAAGTTAAACAACAATTGTCAGCATCATTGTATGGAATAATATCACAGAGATTGATAAGAACATTAGATGAGGAATTAGTCCCAGCATACGAGATATTATTTAATAATACTGCTGTTGCTAATTTAATTAGAGCAAATAAGATTCATGAAATACCTGCGATTATTGAGACATCAAGTAGGGATGGTATGATTTCAATGAATAAGTGTTTAGCAGATTTAGTAAATAGGAATATTATTTCATTAGATTCTGCGATTTCACATTCATTGAATGTTAATGAATTAAAATCATATATTAATAAAATATAAACATGAAATTTAATTATCAAGTAAGAACATCAGGTGGTGAAATATTCTCTGGACAAATGGATGCTGTTAGTAGAGATACAGCATTGAGTTATTTACAGAATAAAGGATATTATGTTACTTCACTTGAATCAGTTGAAGAAGTTCCTTTTTATAAAAAATCATTAGATATTGGATGGATATCATTTAAAGATAAAATGGCATTTACTCATCAGTTATCCATATTATTTAAATCAGGAGTACCATTAACAGAGAGTTTGAGAACTATTGGAACACAGACAAAGAATGAAGCATTTAGAGATAATATTTTAGCTGTTTCTAGAGAAATAGAAGCAGGAGCACCATTTTCACAAGCTATTGCTCAATATCCAAAAGTATTCTCACCTTTTTATATGAACATGATTAAGTCAGCTGAAGCTTCAGGTAAACTAGCTGAGAATCTAGATAAGTTAGCAGAGCATATGGAGAGAGAGCATAATTTAAGAGAGAAAGTTGCAGGAGCAATGTATTACCCTTCTTTTATTCTAGTAGTATTTGTTGCAATTTTCTTGTTAATGGCGTTTTTTGTTGTTCCATCATTTGAGGATGTGTTGGCTAATCAAGGAGGAGATATTCCATGGATAACAAGAATGGTATTTGACGCTTCATCATTTATGAGAACAAATACTTTAGTTGTGTTTATAGGTATGTTCTTTGTTCTTATTCTTCTATACCAATTATCAAAATCAGAATCTGGAAGGAAATGGTTAGATAATAACTTGATTAAGATTCCTGTGATTGGAGATTTGATTATGAAGCTTAACATTGCACAACTTGCAGAGAGTTTATCTACATTGATATCTGCTGGTCTTCCGATATCTCAGTCATTATCAATTACAGCAGATGTTTTAGAGAATAATTTGTATAAGGGTATTGTTACAGAAATGAGAGATGAGGTTAGAAGAGGTAGTCCTATGAGTGCGGTATTACTTTCCTATCCAGAGGCTATTCCTCCATTATTAACTCAGATGGTGATAGTTGGAGAGAGAACTGGTAGTTTAGAACAGTCACTTCAGAAGGTAGTAGATTTTTATCAGCAGGAAGTTTGGAGAGCAACGGATAATTTGATTGCATTGATTGAGCCAGTGATGATTGTTTCATTAGGAGTTGGAGTTGCAATATTTGCAGTTTCAGTAATATTCCCGATATTTTCAACAATGAATTCGATATAAAGTTATCCACTGTTTGGGTTTTGCTTAAAATTTGTTAAAATTAGTAGAAGAGAAAGGTCGTGAGAAAAGATCAAATTTAAAAATATTAAATTTTATGAAAAAAGGTTTTACATTAATTGAGTTATTAGTTGTTATTGCAATCATTGTTATTTTGGCATCTATTGTATTAGTAGGTATTCAAAATGCTACAAAGAAGGCAAGAGATGCAAGAATTATTGCTTCTGTGTCACAACTTAGAATGCAAGAGGAGATGGCTTTTTCTGATGATAATGAATATTTTGCATGTACAGCTAGTGTGTCAGGCGGGCTATTAGATACTTGTGCAGATCAACCTAATGCAGAAACATTAATAAAAGATATTAATACTTCACAAAAGAGAACTGCAAATACGGATGGCGTTAGAATGCACGCTGCTGGAGATGAATATTGTATATACGTTGAGTTGAATGAAGAATCAAGCGAGACTTTAGACTATAAGATATATTGTATTGATAGTACTGGAGTAGCAGTTGCTTTAGAGGAAGAAGCTGCAAGTGTAACTTGTGATTCAACACTTGGCACACCATCATATGTATGTCCAGACGATACACTGTAATGCATGAATTTCAAAAACTGCCCTCTTATATAAAGCAGGGCAGCTTTTTGTCTAAATTATGATTTTTTTTATATTCCTAATAGGCCTATTTATAGGCTCATTCCTTAACTGTGTGATATATAGATTAGATAAAGGAAAAAGTTTTGTTAAGGGAAGATCATATTGTCCAAAGTGTAAACATACACTTTCTTGGAATGATTTAATTCCTGTTTTTTCTTTTCTTTTTTTAAAAGGGAGGTGTAGATATTGTAAAGAGAAAATCTCAATGCAATATCCTATCATAGAGCTTATAACAGGAATATTATTTGCTGTTGTCTATTTTTATTTCTCATATAATCCATATTTATTGATAGGGTATTTAATTATAACTTCAATATTTGTTGTTGTGTTTGTTTTTGATTTACTTTATTTTTTAGTTCCTTCAGACTATGTTTATGGAGGAGTATTTGTAATTTTAATAATGCATCTTCTGATGTTTATGGAAGGGAATGGTTTTGATTTAAGTTTGTTTTTTAATTATCTATCCCCATATTTAATAGGAGCTTTAATTCCATTTCTTTTTTTTGGAGGGCTTCACGTTATATCTAAAGGAAAGTGGATGGGGTTTGGAGATGCTGAGATAGGGCTTTTAATGGGTATTGTATTGGGTTGGCAGAGAGTGTTAATAAGTCTGTTGTTGGCAGTCTTTTTAGGTGCTATAATAGGAGTAATAATGATTATCTTGAAAAAGAAAGGGCTTAAGAGTGAGATACCATTTGGTCCTTTTCTAATAATAGGTTTTTATACAGCTTTATTATTTGGACAAGAATTAATCTTATTTTATAAATACTATGGAATTTAAAAGAGGATATACATTAGTGGAAATGATTACGGTTTTAGCAATTATTGTAATACTTACATCTGTTTTTATTTCTTTTGGAGTCTCAAAACAGAAGTTTATTTTACAAAGAGATATTTATATTTTATCTGAGAATGCTAGAAGAATTCAGGAAATGGCCATGTCTATCGGAGTTGTTGGATTAGGTACTGGTTGTTATGATGGCAAGGCAATAGTACCAGAAGGTGGCTTTGGTCTTCAGATAACAAGTGAGGCTACGGATACGCCAGATGACAAAGATACGCTAGATGATAATAATCAGAAATATTGGTTATATGCTAATTGTCGTAGTCATTATACAGCAGAAGTAATTGGTCTTAGTCAGGGATACTATCCAAGTCATAATTTAAAATTTAATGCTGGAGTAAGTGGAGAAACTGAAGAAAACATTTTTAAATCTCCAGTTCCTTTGAGTAATAATGTTAAGATATCTAAAATAATGGCAGGGAAGATTGATGCAACAGGTACATTGAATTTTGAGAAAATATACGGAGTCACTATATTATATTATCCTCCAGACCCAAAGGTTCAGATTTTTGAGACAGATAAGATTTCTGAGGATGATGATAGTATTGGTTTGGGCGGAAGATTAGACGCTGTAGAAGTAACATTGGAGTTAACTGTAGGAGAGGAAAAAGAAACAAGAGTAATTGAGTTTAATAAATTTGGATTAATATCAGTAAAACAAAAATAATATGAAAAATAAAAAAGGTTTTACATTATTAGAAACAGTCATAGCATTAGGAATTTTGATTATGGGAATTGGCGGATTGTATATTATACTTCAAGATATTGAGTTTAATTTTTCTTATGCGAAAGAATATATCACAGCAGCATATTTGAATCAAGGGTCAATAGAGTTTGTCCAGAATATAAAAGACACGAATATTGGAGAAGGGAAAACAAGAGGAGGATGTTCAGGAGATGAATGTGAATGGGATGAGTTTCTGCCAGATGTAGGGAATCCAAAAGTATTTGAGCTTGTATTTAGCAATGATTATAATTCAGATAATGACCCAGAGAATGATTGGAAAGTAATTACAAATCTTGTAAAAATCAATGATTGTTTTGATGATTATGATGCAAAGAAATGTTATGGTGAGGATGATGACCCTGTGATAATAAGAAGTCTGACATTCGATAAGACAAACCATGAGTATAGTTATAAAGATCAATCAGAAACAGTGGAAAGTACACCGTATAAAAGGATTGTAAGAATTACTAAAATGGATTCATTGGATGGTAAGCCAATTAAAGTAGAAGCAATGACATTATTTAAAATGAAGAGTAGATTCTTCTCTCATAGGGCAGTTTCGTTTATCTATAATACATCACCAAGTGCACAATATGAATAATAAACTTAAACAAGGATTTTCATTAATAGAACTACTTGTTGCAATGGCAATAATGTCTGTTATATTCATCGCAACAATGCAGATTTTATCTTCTGCTGTTAGGATTGAGTCTAGAGTATTAGCAGGAGAGGCAATGCTAGAACAAGCTAATTATCTTTTAGATTTCATGAGTAAAGATATCAGAATGGCATCAAGATTTGCTCCTCATCCGCATGGAGATGTCTGTGGTATTGGAAGTAAGTTTGTTGATAGTGATGGTATTGAGTTTGTATCGCAGAGAGCTGATTGTGTTAAGTATTATCGCGATGTTGTTAATAAACAGATATTTTTACAAAGAAAAGAAAAAAATCCAGCATATACCGAAGGTGGTTCAGAGCCTTTATATCTTGATTCAGTTAATCTTCCATTAACATCTACTGATTTTGAAGTCACAATGTTTGATTATGAAATATTAGGTAATGTGGAAGATGATGAAGCCAGATCAAAAGTAAGAATATATATTGAAATGAGAAGTAAAAAGTTTAAGCATATTAAATTAAAACTTCAAACAGTAGTTTCAACTAGAAATAGAGATTAAAAATATGAACAATAAATTTAAAAAAGGAGTTTCCTTATACTTTGTAGTAATAACTATTTTATTAATGTTTTCTTCTGTTTTAGTTTTGGGGAATATTATATACGTAAGAATTAAAATGATAAAGGACAAAGGGGACTCAGTAACTGCGTTTTTTGCAGCAGATTCTGGAGTTCAAAGATATCTTTATTATAAGCAAACTGATTCTGAGAGATCTGAGACAGATGAAAAAATATTTCCTGAAGATAGGGCTTTATGGCCAGACTTAATTAATGGCGAAAGATCATGTTTTGACATGGCTGGGAATGGCTTCACTCCTGTAAAGTGGGCAGATGCACAACATTGCTATAGAGTACGATATGAACCAAAGAGCGGAGATGCGGTAAGAGATAGAATTATAGTCTCTGGAAAATACAATAACGTAAACAGAGGAATTATGGTAAGATGGTAATAGTTTATGACAAGAAAGACGGCAATACAAAGGATAGACAAACTCAGAAAATCTATTGATTACCATAGGTATCTTTATCATGTAAAGAATAAAGAAGAAATATCAGCTGATGCTCTAGACTCATTAAAGCATGAGCTTTTTTTATTAGAACAAGAATATCCTGATTTAATAATTCCATCTTCTCCTACTCAAAGAGTTGCCGGAGTTGTTTCTAAGGGATTTAAGAAATACAAACATAAAAAACAAATGGTGTCTCTTGAGGATATTTTTACACCAGAAGAATTTCATAACTGGGAGAAATATTTAAAGAGAATGAAGGACAATAAGTTTGAATATTTTGCTGAATTAAAGATAGATGGTTTTGCTATTTCATTGATATATAGGAATAGAGTTTTATTCAAAGCAGTGACCAGAGGAGATTCTAAAGTTGGAGAAGATGTCACCTCTAATATTAAAACAATACAAAGTATTCCATTGAAATTAAATATATACAATAAAGATTTTCTTTTGAAAGAAAAAGATTTAGATCAAGAAATTGAAATCAGAGGAGAGGTATATATGACTAAGAGTGAATTCAAAAGAATTAATAAAGAGAAAAAATATTCCAATCCAAGGAATTTAGCTGCAGGTACAGTTAGGCAATTAGACTCAAAAGTAGCAGAAGAAAGAAATTTAGAATTCCTAGCATATGATTTAATGACTGATTTGAATCAGAAAACTCATGATGAAAAGCATAAGATACTTTCTAGCTTGGGATTTAAATCAGATAAAGGATAATTATGCAAGAATTCAGAAGAGGTAATTTCTTTTTGGAAAGAACAAGAAAAGAAAAGAGAAAATCATAATTATTTAATAGAC
>CBDUWM010000011.1:0-13045 GCA_965370925.1 uncultured bacterium | reverse complement strand
TACAACAAGTAAAAACAAAAAGAAAAATATTACTTTGTTTTTAATTCCTTTGATCATTTTTTATTCTTTCTAATTCTTTTTTCATTTCAAGCATTGAATTTTCCCTATCAACCATTAATTGATTAGCTCTTTCTAATTCTTTCAATTTATTTTCTAATTCAATAGTTTTTTCTTTAACTTTTTGATCTAAATTCTGTGTTAAGACTCTTAACGCTTTTGTTCTTGCTTGAATTTTAATCTCAAGCACCATCTTTGAGTCCTCTAAGGTCTTTTTAACTACCTGTAATTCCCTAACCCTCTCTATCATTTGGTTTTCTAACTCCTCTCTTTTCCTTGCCTCTTTAACTAAACTCTGTGTTAAATTATACGCAAACAAAACAAAGACAAAAAATATTATAAAATACAGAATCTGTATCCATAACTCTGAGACAAAAAATGGAACTGCTATTATCGCAATACTAATAGAAATTACTAATACCTGTGTTAAAACTACCCTCAAAGCGAATAGATTTTTCTGTATCAAAATATATGCTGTGCAAATTACTAAAATCAGCGCGCTATATTGTCCTAATATATGAAAAGAAAAAAACTTTCCGTTTATTTCTGGAAGTAATATATTAAACAACAAAATCAAAAATCCAAAAAATGCACTGATAATGAAAAAATAGTTAGTCTTTGTTTTTTCTTTATGTTCTAAGTATGGTTGTTTAATGAAAATTAAATAATATGTATAGAAAATAGAAAATAAAGAAACAAGAAATATTATAATCTGCGTTGAATTAAATTCAAGGAAATAAATATCATTTAATAATATTGGATTCTTTACTACTAATTCTGAAAGAGAAATTAATGCAATACCAACCCAAATCAAAGAATAAAAGAAATCAAATATCTTACTTCTTTTACTCTCTGTTGGAAAGTGATTAACAAATAAATAAAAAGAGATAAAGAATAAAGAAAGGAATACCCAAGATAATCTTGAGATTATAACAAGTACTCCTAAATTAGCAGTCTCAAAGATATGTTTATAAAAAGAAAAAATGAAAACTAAATCAGCCCATAGAATAAGCGAAAAAGACCATAACAGAAAATATCTGTTAACCTTAGAAATTCTATTTGATAAATAAGCAATTAATGCAGAGACAAAAGCAAATGCAGAAATTGCAATAATTAATATTTTATGGATTAAAACTAATTGCATCTTTTCTTAATTATATACATCTTTTATTATTTGGGCAATTTATCTTTTAAACTTGCAAACTCTAATTTATCAAAAAGATTCATTGCCTTTTGTTTGCCATATCCCTCCCATAAACATTCTTTTAAGTCTAACTCAAATACATCATCTTTCATCTTCGCTAAAGTATATGACATAAACACCTGCTCCTTATTATCAATTAACTTTCCTTTCAACTTCTCCTTAATATCCCATGCCTCCCCTGTCTCAATCTTTTCATATAGATTTTTTACATTTCCATATTCTGATAACAACTCCACTGCTGTTTTCTTTCCTATTCCTTTTGCCCCTGGAATATTATCAGATGAGTCTCCCACAAGAGATTTATAATCAACAACCTGATCCGCTTCAATCCCAAAATATTCTCTTACTCTTTGTAGATCATAAATCACATTATTTTTCATGGCTTTTGCCCAACCATATATCTGTGTATCTTTTGTCACTAATTGAGCATTATCCATATCCCCACTCATAATAATTCTTTGTAATCCTTCTGTATTCTTTACCACTGTCGCTATTAAATCATCTGCTTCAAATCCTTTTTTCTCATATCTTGTGATATTAAAAATATCTAAAGCATTCTTCACAATATCGAACTGAGGATATAAATCATCTGGAGCAGATGTTCTAGTTCCTTTGTAATCTTTAAATATCTCATTTCTGAAAGTCTTCCTTGAGACATCGAAACAAGCACAGACATACTTGGGTTTGAAAATATTAAGTGCTTTTAAGAACATTGCAAAGAAACCATATACAGCATTCACCTGTGTTCCATCTTTTGTGTTTAACTTAGGGATAGCATGATATCCTCTGTGTATTATTGAATTACAGTCAATTATTAATACTTTATCTTTCATAACTTATTTTTCTTTTATTTTCCCCCACAACCTCAAAATAAATATATATAGTATTCTCTGGCAATATATCTTTAATAATATCCGCCCACTCTATTACTATAATATTCTTTTTGTTTTTTAATATCTCATCAAATCCCAACTCTTTTAATTCTTTTGAACTCTGTATCCTATAACAATCAAAATGATAAAGACTCTCATACTCCTTCCCAGGAATATCATACCTGTTATAAATCACAAATGTTGGGCTTAACACCACTTCTTTAATTCCCAAATGTTTTGCTAATTCTTTTGTGAATGTAGTCTTCCCTCCCCCCAAGTCTCCTATCAATGCTAAAACGACTGTATTTTTATTATCTACATTTTTTAAAATATATTTTGCAATCTTACTTGTATCTGAAATTGAGTTTGATATTTCCATTGTTTGACTTTTAGGTTAAAATCACGTAATTTTAATTTAAAACACTAATCTTATGGCAGACTTGTTAAATAGAACTAAAAATGTCATAAATTCGTCTCAAAACATTATCATTTTTACCAAAGGAAGAGACAATGAGGAAAGCTATAATACAGGGCTCTCCCTCTATTCTAGTTTAAAGAAAATGGGTAAGAATGTAAAACTCAACTCAGACAGTGAAGACAATACTTATTCAATCCTAGTCAATATTGAAGACAAAGAAATCAAAGAAGTCTCCTATGATAAAAAAGATGGATGGTTACAATTTGATTTAATACTAGAAGACGGAATTATAAGAAAGAATGATGTGGTATTCCAAGAACCCGAAATTTTTGACGAATCTCTGATTGACCTTATTATCACAATAGGAATAAAAAAACTCCCAGAGCTTGGAGATGTTCTTGAAAAGAAATTTAAACTATTCTATGAACTCCCTATCCTAAATATTGATAATCAAGAGTTCAATGAGAAGTTTGGACAATTTAACTTAGTTAAAGAAAACTACAGTTTACCTGCTATTGTAAGTGAATTACTGCAGAAACCAACACTCCAAAAGAAATCCCATGTCAGCGAGGTATTAAAAAATCTCTCAATAAATGATAAAATAAAGATACCTATCTTGTGTCTAAAAGAAAAAGACTTTTCAGACTTACCAAAGGATCTAAACCACATTATCAAAGAATTAAAAGAAACCTCCCCTACCTTCTTATTACTCTGGGAGCAAGAAGGATTATTAGGAGGAGTAATGCATTCTAATATAGAAAAGTATTTGGAAGTCATAGAAGATAATTTCTCTGCACAAAGAAAAAATCAATCTGTATTATTCTACGAAAAGAATACAAATATTCTAAACATAAAAGAAAAAATCATAAACAAAATATGGAGAGCTTAATAAACAAGGTTATAAAAATAGAACATAGTTTTAAAATAGAACACATTGATGACTATAAGACTCTTTTGGATAAGAGTGTTAAAAAAGACATCACCGATATTGTAGAAATCCTACTCTCTGGAGCAATAGCTTTAAATGCTTCAGACATCCATTTAGAACCCACAAAAGAAACAGCAAATATTAGAATCAGATTAGATGGTCTATTGCAAAATTTAACCTCAATTGATTTAACTCTATACCAAAGAATAGTCTCAAGATTAAAACTTCTTTCTAGTTTAAAATTAAACATTGATAAAGAAGCTCAAGATGGAAGATTCTCAATAGATGTTAAAGAAGAAGAGAATATACAAGCAAGAACTTCTTCTATACCAACTAACTATGGAGAATCTATTGTAATTAGAATATTAGATTCAAAAAATCTTTTGGATATAGAGAAACTTGGATTAAGTAAACACAATAAAGAAATCCTAGAAACAGAAATACAAAAACCCCATGGAATGATCTTAATCACAGGGCCTACTGGCTCTGGTAAGACAACCTCCTTATACGCAATATTAAAAAAGATTAATAATCCTGAATCAAAAATCATTACCATTGAAGATCCTATTGAATACAAATTAGAAGGAATAACTCAAACTCAAGTAAAAGAAAAATATAGTTTCTCTGAAGGACTAAGAAGTATTGTAAGGCAAGATCCTGATGTTATTCTAGTCGGAGAAATCAGAGATACAGAGACTGCTCAAACTGCTATTCAATCTGCTTTAACTGGACACTTAGTGTTATCAACCTTACATACAAATGATGCCGTGGGTACTATAGCAAGATTACAAGCTCTTAAGATAGAAGATCATAATATTGGACCTGCTGTAAATATTATCATAGCTCAAAGACTTGTAAGAAAATTATGTTCTTGTGCTAAAACAGAGAAGATTTCAAAAGACTTATTAAAAGAATTTAAATCTGCCCTACCCCATACAAAAATACCAGAAGAAATTAAAACACCTGTTGGGTGTAAAAAATGTAACAATACTGGATATAAAGGAAGAATAGGAATTTATGAAATTTTAATCATAGATAAAGACATTGAAAACGCAATTACAAAAAAAGAATCCATAATTAATATTCTAGACTTAGCAATTAAAAATGGATTCATTGGAATGTATAAAGATGCAATTCTGAAAGTTATAGAACAAAAAACCTCCTACGAGGAGATTTTAAAAGTCATTTCAAAATAATCCGTGAGCTGGGATACTTTAGCGATATGCATAAAGTCCGAAACATCCCCGAGGTATAGTTACGTCGAAACCCAACTACCCGTATAATCTAAAGAATATCCCTATCCCCAGCTCACGAACTACTTTTTTAAATCAATCTAATTATATATTATATCTAAATGTTTGTCAATACCCCCAATAACAATCAACCGTTTGATTATAATCTAAGGCCTAGAACATGGCAAGACTATATCGGACAAGATAAAATCAAGAAAACCCTAGAAGTCATGATTTCCGCAGCAAAGAAAAGGAATCAGGCTCTTGATCATGTCCTATTCCATGGCTCTCCAGGCCTTGGAAAGACCACTTTGGCTGGTTTAATAGCTAACAAAATGGGAACCTCTCTATACACTACTTCTGGCCCTGCTATTAAGAGAAGTGGGGATTTAGCATCAATTCTAAGCAATCTCTCTGAAGGTGACATCCTCTTTATAGATGAAATCCATAGGCTACATAAAAGCACCGAAGAAATGATATATCCCGCTATGGAAGACTTTAAAATGAATATTGTTGTTGGAAAAGGACCTATGGCTCAAAGTATGGAAATAGAAGTCCCTCCCTTTACTCTAATAGGAGCAACCACAAAAATGTCATTACTCTCCCCTCCTTTCCGTTCTAGATTTGGAGCAGTATTTCAATTAAACACATATAACAAACCAGAATTAAAAAACATTATTAAAAAATCCTCTATAAACATGGGAATTGATATTGAAGATTCCGCTGTTGATACAATAACAGGATGTTGCAGATCAACTCCAAGAATAGCAAATCAAATTCTAAAAAGAGTAAGAGATTTTGCTCAAGTAAATAATGATGAGATAATAACATCTAATAATGTGACTACAGCCTTAGATCATTTAGAAATAGATTATTTAGGACTAGGAAAAGAAGATAGAAAAATACTTTTAACATTAATAAATAAATATGATGGTGGTCCTATAGGAATCAAAACTCTAGCAGCATGTACAAAAGAAGATGAAGATACTTTGCTTGATGTATATGAACCATATTTACTTGAATTAGGATTCTTAGAAAGAACACAGAAGGGTCGCATAGCAACAAAACTAGCATATAATTATCTTAAAATAAAACAAAAATAAACTATGTCTGGACATTCACATTGGGCGACAACAAAACATAAAAAAGGAATAGCCGATGCAAAAAGAGGAAAAGTCTTTTCTAAAGTTGGAAAAGAGATAACAGTGGCAGCAAGAGATGGTGGCACTGATTCTAGTATGAATCCTAAACTAAGAATGGTTATTGAAAGGGCAAAGAAAGTAAATATGCCTAAAGATAATATCCAAAGAGCGATTGATAAAGCAGGAGGAGGCTCTGATTCCGCTAATCTAGTAGAAGCAAACTTTGAAGTATTAAAAGATGATATTTCAATTATTATCACAAGTATTACTGATAATAAAAACAGAACTTTATCTGATATTAAAAAAATATTAAATAAGTTTGGAGGTAAATTATTAGCAGAAGGAACATTAAGTTGGATGTTTAAAAAAATGTCTATTTTCTCAATAAAAGGAAAAGAAAAAGATGAATTGGAAATGCTTGCAATAGATGCTGGAGCAGAAGATATGGAATTCCATGATGATTACTTAGAAGTGTATGGCAAAGTAGAAGATTATGAGAAAATAAGAAAATTCTTAGATGATAAGAATATTGAAATGGAAAATGCTAGTCTAGGATATATAGCTAATGAAAAGAAACCAGCCCCAAAATCAACAGAAGGACTATTCAAATTATTAGAAAATTTAGATGATAACGATGATGTTCAATCTCTATATACTAATTGCGATCTATGATCATTCTAGGAATTGATCCAGGTACTGCTATTGTAGGATACGGAATAATTCAAACTCAAAAAAACAAAGTCAAATATATTGACTGTGGTTGTATTTTCACATCAAAAGAAGATTCAGACCAAGAAAGACTTTTAATTATTAACAAAGAATTGAAGAAAATTATAAAAAAGAATAAGCCTGATTGTATGGCAGTAGAAAAACTCTTCTTCTTCAAAAATGCAAAAACTCTAATTCCTGTTAGTCAAGCAAAAGGAGTAATACTTTTCACAGGACACAAAGAGAAACTCCCTGTATTTGAATATACCCCACTTCAAGTTAAAATGGCTATCACAGGTTATGGGAGAGCAGATAAAAAACAAGTACAGAAAACTATTAAAATGGTATTAAGATTAGATAAAGTCCCCTCCCCCGATGACGCAGCTGATGCTTTATCTGTTGCAATATGTCACGCAAACTCTATTCCATTACAAAGATTATTAACAAAGAATTTAAAAAGATAATAATGTATTTTAATTTTATATAATATTGTGAACATATAAAAAAACATCTGCTTAATTAAACAGATGTTATATTTTTTTATAAATAAATTATAATAATCTTGCAAATTAAAAAATTTTATATCTCTTTATCATTTTTATGAAACAAAACTAGTATGCATTATTCTCTTCCATTTTTTAGTCTTCTCAATTTGAATTAACTCTTTTTTTATATTCCCTGTAGAAATTTTTTATTCTTTGAAAATTTATTATATGATTTAATTGCCATTTCATACATTTCACAAAAACTATCAAAACTTATAAAAGGAAACATTGATCGAAGAACTAGATACAACGCAAGTTTATCTTCTTTAATAGAATATTTATTCCCAAATGCTAAAAACAAAATTGTAGCTGAATATTTCCTTACCCACCATTTATCTATCAGCTTTTTGTATCTTTTGTTTTCAATTTTAGGAACATGTCTTTCTTTTATATATATTTCATCTCTTATTCGACAATAATACGGAGTATTAAGATATGTAAAATCATTAATCTTAATTCCATCAATTTCACCACCAGCCTCAGCTATACATATATAGGCAAAATCTTGTTTTGATTTTTGAAATAGCTCGAAATTATTAGATGCTTCTTGGAGAACCTCAATCCACATATCAAGTATTTTTTTGTACAAATTAGGATATTTACAACCCTCATTCATCGCTATCCTTTTAAACGTTACCTTCTGGTGCATCTCTACACATCCTTTCTATATTTTATTTTAAATATACTCAACTTCATAATACATAATATCAAAGTTTTGTAAATATCATTTTATTATCTACCTTCACTCCTCCCTGTTCTACCAATTTTCTTCCTTCTAATTTTACAATCCCAATAGCTCCAAAACATTAATTTCCTTTTTCTCAATTGCAACTGAATTATATCCTTGGAATATAGGATAAAATCTTTCATTTTAAAATCAAACCACCACTCTCCGTTATTTCTAAATTCCACCTTGCTAATATCTAAAATCTTTGCTATTTGATTCTTATAGTCCTTCATATTCTCCTCTATATCCTTATCTGTTGCAATATGTCACGCGAATTCTATTCCATTACAAAGATTATTAACAAAGAATATAGATGTATTTTAAAAAAACACCCATGTGATAATGAGTGTTTATTTTTATTAATTTAAATCTATATATCGCCTCTTCCATATTTCTTTATCATCTTTATGAAATAAAGCAAAACTAAAATCCTCTACCTTATCATACCATTCTCTAGTCTTTTCAATAACCATCAATTCTTCTTTTGTTTTTAAAACATTTTTGTGTATATCTTGTATACTTTCAAGCTTTATTCTTTCTTTACTTGATATATATTTTTGATAATTATTAAGTCTTCTTTTCCATGTTATAACATTTGATAACTGAAACCCCGAATGGTCTTCATTACCATCAGAGAGTTTATGTGGATATGCAACAATAATATTTTCGCCAATAAATGCATATTTAAATCTTACTGTGTCTTCCATATTTTTTAATATATGAATATTAAACTTTCTTGGATCGTCCTTTATTCTATAGTCTACAAGATAATTTCTTCTGGATTTATCATCAACCATAATATATGGTCCACAAAGTATTGTGATTCTAACCCCTCTTTGGTTGGCATTTTTAATTACCTCCACAAATTCTAAATTACACCCAAACCCAATTTCAATATCTAAAAAACAAGCTCCATCTCCTGATTCTAAAACATTGATTAATTTAATCGCCCTTTGGCGATAATTATCAATTCTTGCGAAATGGTCCATTTTCTTTTTTCCAAATATTTCTCCAAACGTCATTTTTTCACATCCTTTCTATTTATTTCTTAACGTACTAATGAATTTATCTTTTATAGCAGAAAGATATTAACTTATTTTATATATACTATATATCAAACCCTTTTGCAAGATTACTTTATCTTTATAAAAAATCTCTTTCCTTTCTGTATCACCATTCCCTCTTTTACTTCTATACTTTCTGAAGTATCTTTTATTATTTTATTCTCAATCTTTATTCCTTTTTGTTCTATCAATCTTCTTCCTTCTGATTTTGATTTTATAATCCCAATCTTACTTAATAACTCCAAAACATTCATTTCTCCTTTTTCAACTTCAACCTCTAAAATATCTTCTGGAATTTCTTTATTCACAAAAGTTTTTTCAAAATATTCTACAACCTCTTCTGCTTTTTCATCACCATGATAAAGTCTTACAATTTCTTGAGCTAATTTAACTTTAATATCTCTATTATTCAATTCTTTTTTATACTCTTCTATCTTTTCTACACTCACTCTTGTACAAGCATAAAAATAATCAATAATATGTTCGTCTGACATAGACATAATCTTCCCAAACATATCATTTGCTTCATCTGTGATATTTACAACATTACCCCATGATGTAGACATCTTCCTTCCATCAAGCCCCCATATCATTGTAAAAGTCATAATATTCTGAGGTTTCTGATTGTAAATCTCTTGCATCTGTCTTCCCATCTTAAGATTAAATAACTGATCAGATCCTCCTATTTCTAAATCACTCTCAATTGCAACTGAATCGTATCCTTGAAATATTGGATAAAATATCTCATGCAATCCTATTGGTTTCTCTGCAGTCCATCTTTCTTTAAAATTCCTTCTCTGAATTAATTGCTGTGCTGTGAATTTCTGACTTAATTCAATAAAATCCTTCATCTCAAAATCAGACCACCATTCTCCATTATTTCTAAATTCCACCTTGCTAATATCTAAAATCTTTGCTATTTGATTCTTATAGTCCTTCATATTCTCCTCTATATCCTTATCTGTTAATGGAGCTCTCATAGCTGTCTTATCCGAAGCATCTCCTATTCTTGCTGTAAAATCTCCTATAATTAAAATAACCTTATGCCCAAGATCTTGAAAGTCTTTAAGTTTCAACAATGCTGTAGCGCGTCCTATATGAATCTTACTTCCAGTTGGGTCAATCCCCAATTTAATTCTTAATTGTTTTCCAGATTCTAGGGCTTTTTGCAAGACATCTTTCTCTATAATATCTTCCACTCCCCTAGTCAAGATCTCTTGTATTTTGTTTGAATCAGTAGTAATTTTCATTAATTTAATATATCATTAAAATAATAATTTGTAAAAAGAAATGAAGAAACATAATATAACAGAATTTAATCTAAATAAGTATTTCACCATAAAAAAAATCTTGTGGTTTTTATTCTATATCACATTAATAGGCGCTATTTTTACTACCGCCCTTTTTACTTATTTCATCAAAGACCTACCTCAACCAGAATACTTTAATGAGATACAACAAAGTAAAGCAACTGAGATTTATGATGTCACTGGAGAAACTCTCCTATACAGAATAGGAACAAATAAAACAACAACGATTAAAATTGATGATATTTCTGATTATTTAAAAAAAGCTGTGATAGCTACAGAAGATGCAAAATTCTATACACATAATGGAATTGACCCCACTGGTATAATAAGAGCTTTGAAAGTTAATCTTACAAGATCTCGTTCTGCTTCTGTGGGAGGATCAACCATCACACAGCAATTAATCAGAACTACATTCTTAACTCAAGAAAAAACCATACCTAGAAAAGTAAAAGAAATAATCCTATCTCTTCAATTAGAACAAAGATATTCTAAAGACCAAATACTAGAATGGTATTTAAATAGATATCCATTCTGTTACAATATGTATGGCGTAGAACAGATATCTCAATTTTATTTCAATAAATCAGCTAAAGATTTAGATCTTGGAGAGTCTTCAATGATTGCAGCTTTAATCCAAAAACCCTGTGGTTATGATCCTTTTGGAGAAAATAGAGAGGGCTTAATGCAAAGAAGAGATTTATATACCCTACAAAGAATGTTAGAAGAGGGTTTTATAACTCAAGAAGAATATGACAATACTATTGGAATAGAACCGGAGTTTAATCAAGATGCAAGTATTATTGTATCTCCACATTTCTCTCTTTATGTAAAATCTCAATTACTAAAAGAATTCGGTGAAGATTATTTAATTGAAAATGGACTTAAAATTTACACAACACTTAATTGGGATTTACAACAAGAAGCAGAAAAAATAGTAAAAGAACAATCAGAAATTAATAAAGCATTTAATGCTCATAACGGTGCCTTAATAGCAATTAATCCAAAAAATGGACATATACTAGCAATGGTAGGGTCTAAAGATTATTTCGGAAAGACAGAACCAGAAGAATGTGAAGCTAATTGCTTATTTGATTCAAAAGTAAATATCACAACCTATGGAAGAGGAAGACAGCCAGGATCTGCATTTAAACCATTTGCATATGTCACAGCATTTAAAAAAGGATATGACGATGATACTATAGTAGTAGATGAATTAACTGATTTTGGAGTTTGGGGCACAGACACTTATGAGCCACACAACTACGATGGCACATTTAAAGGCCCTGTGACATTAAGAAATGCCTTAGCTCAATCACTCAACATCCCAGCTGTAAAAACCCTACTATACCTAGCAGGACTTGATGAAACAATAAAAACAGCAAAGGATTGCGGGATAACAACATTAACAGCTCCTTTTGGACCTTCTATAGTTTTAGGAGGATGGGAAGTTAGACCTATAGAAATCACAGCAGCTTATGGAGTGTTTGCTAATAATGGATATAAGGTAAAAACAACACCTATATCAAAAATAGAAGACTATGATGGTAATTTAATAAAAGAATATAAATCTAATCCTAAAAAAGTTATTGATTCTAAATCTTGTAAAATTTTAAATCACATCCTATCTGACAATAGCGCTAGAGCTCCTATGTTTGGATTTTATAATAATTTATATATCCCAGGATATGAAGTAGCGGCCAAAACTGGTACATCTAATGACGCTAGAGATGCTTGGACTATAGGATATACTCCTAATATTTCTATTGGAGTTTGGGTGGGAAATAATAACAACAAACCAACAAAGCAAATTGGTTCTACTATGGCTGGTCCTATATTTAAAAGGTTTATGACTTATTATTTAATGAAAAATCCCTTAGATCAGAATTTTAAGTATTAAAAAACTGGGGAATTTAACCCCAGTTTTTATTTACTCTTTAATAGGCATTAGTAAATAAACATATCCACTCTCCCCTATAGGTTTAATAATTGATGGTCCTGAATTACCATTCATATCAAAACTAATCTTCTTAGTTTTTATATTAGATAATCCATCTAATATAAATTTATAATTAAAACATACTTCTGAATCCTCCCCATCTACTTCCGCTGGAATAAATGATTCATCTTCTCCAATATCTGTATTTTGTGAATAAATATTAATTCCTTTTTGATCAATATTAAATTTAATCTCATTACTTTTATTAGAAAATATACTAGCTCTTTTTATTTTTGCAATAAAATCATCTTTATCTACAATAAGTTTGGTTTTAAAATTTGTAGGAATTATATCTTTATAATTAGGATATTCTCCTTGGATTAATGTAGAAGATAATTGTATTTTAGGATGATTTACTTCTTTTAACATTGATTCAAATAAAACCTGTGAAGGAGAATGATAAATTCTAATTATATCTTCTTCTGAAAATATATTAATAATTTCACCAGCTGTTTTTTGAGGAATAATAAATGATAAATCATCAATTGTATTTTTAATAACAATTGATTTCTCACCCAATCTATAACTATCTGTTGCCACTAAATTAATTCTATCTTTTGTAATATTAATATATACTCCTGAAATTTCTGGCCTTCTAGATTGATTTTGTGCTGTGAAATTAAATACTACTGATAACGCAGAACAAAACTCACTAGCTTTTACCTCTATAAATTCCTTTGTTTCTATTTCTGGGATAATAGGATAATCATTAGTTTCCAATCCTTTAATAAATGTCTTACTAGATCCAAAATGAATATTTTTATCTTTTAATATTAAAGATACTTTATCTTCTGAAATATTATTTATAAAACTAGAGAATATTTTTGATGGAGCTAATATTG
>CBDUWM010000010.1:0-13620 GCA_965370925.1 uncultured bacterium | reverse complement strand
GAATTTGATAAATATATATTATTTAATGTATATTTTCCTAATGGGAAAGCATCGGATATAAGATTAAAGTATAAGCTAGATTTCTATACTACATTTTTAAAATATATTTCAAAACAAAAAAAGCCAGTAATTTTCTGTGGAGATATTAATACTGCTCACAAAGAGATTGACTTAGCAAATCCAAAAGCAAATAAGAAGTTCTCAGGATTTTTAGATATTGAAAGAAAGTGGATAGACAAAGTAATAGATAAAGGATATATCGATTCATTTAGAGAGTTCGATAAAGAAAAGGATAAGTACACATGGTGGTCTCAGAGATTCGGTGTTAGGGAGAGAAATGTTGGATGGAGAATAGATTATTTTTTCATAGATAAAAAGCTACAAAAGTATTTAAAGAAATCATATATTTTATCAAAGATAATGGGGTCTGATCATTGTCCTATTGGAATAGATATAAATATAAAATAAAAAACAAAAAAATGGAAATAAAAAATAATAGTTTAGCAATTGATATTGGAGGTACAAAAATAGAAGTTTGTAAATTTGATGATAAGTTTAAAATAATTGAAAGCAAGAGATACAATACAAATGATTTTTCTATAGGGAGGAAAGATTTTCTAAATGAAATAGAAAAAATGATTCAAGATAGTTTCGATAATTCTATTTCAAGAATAGGGATTAGTTTCAATTGTCCTGTAAAAAATGGGGTTATTGTGCATAGCCCTTCTCTTGGTGGTAGAATGGATTTAAATATTGAAGAATATTTTTCAAAAAAATTCAATTGTCCTGTTAGGGCGATGAATGATGCTTGTTCTATGGCAATCGCAGAAAGTATTTTTGGTAAGGGAAAAGATATTGAAAATTTTGTTTTGTTGAATTTAGGAACAGGTGTTAAACCAGTATTTGTTTATAATGGGCAAGTAATAGAAGGATTCACTGGTTGTTTTGGAGAAATTTATGAAAAAAGAATTTTAATTACTGAACTTGATAATGCAAGTATAAGATATGATGATTTATTAGCAGGATTAGGTGTTTCCAATATTTATAAGAGAATTTCGAATAAAGAGAAAACTGCCAAAGAAGTTTTTGATTTATATAAGGAAGGAGATAAAGATGCAGTATCAACTATTATAATTTATAAAAAATATCTTTTAATGTTTTTACAAGAGTTGAGTTATTTTTATAATCCCGAAATAATTATTTTAAATGTTTCTATTAAAAAATCATTTGATTTAATTATTTCCGAGATTTTAAAAGAATATCGTTCTGAAACAATGGATATTTTCCATTTCACAAATATTTTAATTTCTGATATTGATTATGGAGCTTGCTTGGGTGTTGTACAAAAATAAAACGCATCATTTCTGATGCGTCAGTAGGTCGAGTAACGGTATAAGTTCGTTTTCACTCGAAATATGGTGAGTTGATAATTCTCGTATTTCAGGACATTTACTTCCAACAGATATCTTTATAGCTACGGGTAGCTTAAACATTGAGATATCATTGATATCATTTCCAGCAATAGCTATTAGATGTAATGGGATTCCAAAATGGTTTGCTATAGATAATACGCCAGATCCTTTTGAGATATTTTTAGAAACTTTTCCAATACTGTCGCTTTCTACAAAGTTAGTGTTTTTAAAATCTGATTTTTTTCTGATTTTCACGTCAAATTCTAATTTCACACATCCATTTTTGATGAATGACTCACGTAGACAATCAATAGATTTAAAAAATTCAACGCAATGTTTCGGGTAGTCCTTTGCTAGATCTTCTGCAACTTCTTGATTAACAGCGAAAAAGTTGTATTTTTTACTGTTTAATTCGCAACCGCCAACATATCTCAAATTGTTTTTTTTGTATTCCTTGGTAGCTCGGTCAAAACTTTCAAGAATTTCATTTTTGAACAAAGGATGTCTTAAGAAATCCTTTCCATGGAGATCGGTGATTCTGCCACCTCCTTCAAGAACCATTGGAATCTTTAATCTTGATATAAATTCTTTTCCTGCAAGCTTTGTAGCATCGGCATATCCTCTTCCAGTTGCTAGCGTGAATACGTCTCCATTATTGTTGTTATTGAGATAATCTATGCTCTTTTTATTAAGAGTCCCGTCAAGGTCTAAAAACCAATATTTCATACATCGCCTCCTTTTGAATTTTTAACGAACCGCGAGTTATTAAATAGATTATTACATTATTCATGGTAGTTTGTCAAGGGGTATATAACATAGAAAATACGTAATTAAACTTCCAATTTAATTAAAAATATTGTATATTTAATATATGAGAGAGAAACTCGGTATTGTTTTTATTGTAGTGATTGCAATGGTAATAGGGTATTTAATGTATGTACAATATCCTTTCGATTTATTGTTTAAATCAAATTCAAGTATAACACCAGAAAAGGCAAAGATTGTAGCAGAGAGATATATCAAAGATTTGAAACAATACAATGAATACGATGGAGATGATATCTCTATAATATTTGAGCCATATTCTGATTGTGATAATTGCTATACATTAGGATATGAATTCATTTTACAAAAAAAGAAAGATTTAGGGCAGGATTATAAAGGAAAAATAATAATCAATATTAAAGGGAATAGGGTTGTTAACTCCGAGTATAAGATTATAGAAGGTGATTCTCAAATGACAACATATGCAGAATGTAAGGAAAATCATTTCGAGATTCTTGATTCTGAATGTAGATGGTGTCCAAAGAAATGTCAGACTTTAGAAGGAGAGATATTTATAGAAGAATCAGATAACGAGATATATCTTCTATTACTTAATTTGAAAAAACAAACACAGTTAGATTTTAATGATATCATGGACACAGAGTTTCTATGGAATGGGGATCAAGAAGTTTCTGGCATAGGGTTTGTAGTACAGGATGTGTTTAGGAAAGAGATGACATTAAAAGAATTCTTTACTAACAATGGATTTGAAGCAAGAATTTTATCAGATACATTATATGCATATCAGAATGATGAGAAAGTGTGTTTAGTTCAGGAAACATTAAAACAACAAGGAGAAGTTTTTGATTTAGATAGTATAAATAAAGATATAAAAGTAAATTGTGGAATTATTGAAATAATGGAGGAAGATAATTCTACTACAACAAACAATTAACATATGCAAAGAGATTTATTCTTTTTTTCAATATTCTTAATAATATTTGTCGCAATTTCTATTTTGATAATAGGAACTAATAATATAGATTTAAAAACTTCTGATTTTTCTTCAAGTCTAATTAAGTTAGATGAGAAAATTATAGAGAAACCAGAACAAAAAAAACAAATGAGTAAATATATAGAATCAGTAAAATATGGAGGTCTATGGTTTTTCTATAACCAAAATAAGAACTTCCTATACTATGAGTACAACATTTTAGAAGATAAACATTCAGAAAGTAATCATCCTTTAAGAGAGGTAGCAGCATTATGGTCTATTGCTAAGTTTGCAAATTTTTCAAAGAGAACAGAATTCAAAGAACTGACAAATAGAGGAATAAGATACTTCCAAGACTATTTTGTCTTTGATGAAGAAAATGACTTTTACTATTTAAATGTTGACCCAAAGAATATTAAATTAGGATATTCTGCATTTATGATTTTAGCATTGATAGAATCAGAGTATCCGAATAAGGATTACTATATCGAGAAGTTTGCAAATTCAATATTATATCATCAAAATGAAGATGGTTCATTCAAGACTTTCTTTTTCTCAGAGAAAACTGGAGGACAGGATTTTTATCCTGGAGAAGCTTTAACAGCTCTAACTCACCTATACGAATATTCAGGAGAGGAGAAATACATGAAATCAACATTAAAAGCATTTGTGTATTACAGAGACTATTTCAGAGAGAGCAAAAAAACCGCTTTAATCCCATGGCATACAAGAGCATATAATAAGTTGTTTAAACAAACAAGAAGCAGAGAAGTAGCAGAATTCATATTTGAAATGAATGATTACTTATTAGGCACCCATTATAAAACAGGAGAATGTTCTGGATATATGTTTGATGATGGAATAATAGTTGCAGTTAGAATGGAGGGAGTAAATCAAGCATATGAAATTGCGAAGATGATAGGTGATACAAAGAGAGAAAATTGTTACAAACAATATATAAAAGAAGGAGCAGATTATATCTTATCACTTCAAATTAAAAATTCTCCTATATACAACAAGCAGGCAATAGGAGGATTCAAACAAAACAAGTTTGTATATTCCACAAGAGTTGATAGAAATCAGCATGCTATTATGGCATTAATGAATGCAGTTGAGTTAGGAATTTTGAAATAATATGTCATATATAACAGCCTCTAAACTATATAATCATTGTAAATGTCCTCACAAGATACATAATGATGCTTTCGCAGATCCTGATTTAAAAGATCAGGCTTCTGAGTTTATGAAGTTATTATGGGAGAAAGGGGTTGAGCACGAAGAAGTTATTTTGAAAGGATTACCAGATTATACGGATATATCCAAAGGAAATTTTAAAGAAAGAAAAGAAAAAACTATTCAAGCATTGCAAAGGGGAGATAGTATTATTTATCAAGGAGTAATAGAATCAGGTAGCTTACAAGGTATTCCTGATTTAATAATGAGAGACAAGGGTGGGAAGTATTATCCAATTGATATAAAATCTGGTAGAGGATTAGACGGCGGAGATGATATTATCCCAGGAGTTTTGAGAGAACATTATGCTATGCAATTAGCAGTATATGTAGATATTTTAATGCAGTTAGGATATTGCGATTCTAAAATGGGATATATATATGATATTGATACTGATAGAGTGAAGTATAGTCTAGAAACTCCAATTAATATTAAAACAAGAGAAACATATTGGGATAGATATCAGAAGAGAAAAAAACAAGTAATAGATATTTTGGAGAACAACGCAGAAACAACCCCTGCTTTAGGAGGAATGTGTAAACAGTGCGCATGGTATTCTATGTGTAAGAAAGAAGTATTTGATAAAGATGACTTAACTAAGATTTTTTACATGGGGAGAAGAGATAGAGATACTATTAATAAAGATTTAAAAATTAATACAGTGAAAGAACTAGCAGAATTAGATATCTCAAAAGTGATGGCAATAAAGAATGCGCAGAAAAGTTTTAAGACAGATAATTTTTTACCAAGAATTGGAGAGAAAATGATTACAGATTATGTTAGAAGAGCTAATGTATATCAGAAAAATGAGTTATTAATAAGGAAAGAAATAAATTTTCCTAAAAAGAAGTATGAATTATTTTTTGATATTGAAGATGACCCAATGCAGGATTTTATATATCTTCATGGAGTAGTCCAGAGAGTTGGAAACAGAGAAGAGTATTTCTCTTTTACAGCAGATACCATAGAAGAAGAAAGGCAAGCATGGAGCAATTTTTTAGACTATATTAAATCTTTACCAGAAGATGATTTTGTAATGTATTATTATTCTAAACATGAGGAAACAGCATACAAGAGATTAATGGCTAAATATCCAGGGGTTGTAATGCCATATTATTTAGAAGAGTTATTCAAAAAGTCAGTTGATTTATATAGTGTTGTATATAATAATACAGACTGGCCATTGCATAGTTATTCAATTAAAAGTATCGCAAGATTCTTAGGCTTTGATTGGAGGGATAAAAATCCATCTGGAGCAGAGAGTATTGAATGGTTTAGTCAATATCAGAAAACTAAGGATAGTAATATCTTAAGAAGAATATTGGAATATAATGAAGATGATTGCAGGGCTACATTAGTTTTAAAAGATAAATTATCATGACAAAAGAAGAAAGTATAAAAGAGTTGATTAAAGTTCCTGGCATTGGGAGAAAAATAGCTATTCTTTTAATTGATTTAGGTATTACAAAAACAGATGATTTAAGGGATAAGAACGCAGATGAATTGTATTGTAAGATATCTGATAAATATGGAATTTGGTTAGATAATTGTTTATTATATACTTTCCGATGTGCTGTTTATTATGCTAAGACTAGCGATCCAGATCCAGAGAAATTAAAATGGTGGTATTGGAAAAATGTTAACAGATAATAGAAAAAAAAGAATGAGAGATGTTGTAGACAATAGGCAAGAAGGTATTGTTGTTTTTGAAGATATTTCTGACTTACATAATGCTCATGCAGGTTTCAGAACATGTGACTTATTTGGTTTTGGTAAAGTATATTTAATATTTGATAAGGAAGAAGAATTTAATCCCCAAAATACAGGATTATTAAGTTCATCATCTGCAAGAAAATGGTTAGATTTTAAAGTATTCAAAAGCACAGAAGAATGTTTTAAAGAATTAAAAAACAATGGATATGAAATTATTGCAACATGTTTAGACGATGATTCTTCATATTTAAAAGAAACAGAATTTAAGAAAGGAAAGATTGCTATAGTTTTTGGAAATGAGAAAAAAGGAGTAAGTGATTATGTTAAAAAACACTCAGATAAGAAGATAATAATTAATACATCTGGCATGGTAAAAAGTTTTAATTTATCAGTTTCTGTTGCAATATTTTTATATGAAATTACAAGACAGAGGAATGGTAGCTTCTTATTACCAGACAAGGAAAAAGAGGATTTATATCAAGATTTTTTACAAAGATAACCTTGTATATTACTCTAAATTTGATAGTATTTATTTATGGCAAAAATAGGAATACCAAGGGCATTATTGTATTTTAAGTATAAAATACTATGGAAAACCTTTTTTGATGTATTAGGTCAAGAGGTTATTGTCAGCCCAAAAACAAATAAAGATATACAGAAGGAAGGAGTTAGACTTTCAGTTGATGAGAGTTGTCTTTCTTTAAAGTTATTTTTAGGACATACAAATTATTTAAAAGATAAATGTGACTATATTTTCATCCCTAGAATAGTTTCTATTAGAAGGGGGGAAAGCACATGCGTTAAGCTTTGGGCATTATCAGATATCGTCAGAAATTCAATTTCAGATGTAAAAATTATAGATTATACAGTAGATGCTAATGATCATAAATATGAAATATTTTCATTTATGAAATTAGGATTTAAGTTCTCAAAAAATCCTTTTAAGATTTTATATGCATATTTGTTAGGAAGAGCTAGAATGGAAAGAGACCATAGAAATAAAATACAGAAGCAAAAGAAATTAGCTGATAATAAGAACCCTAAGATTTTAATTGTATCTCATCCATATACTACATATGATGCATTTTTAGGAGAGCCAATAATTAAGTTTATAGAAAAACAAGGATTAGATGTTTTATATTCAGATATTGTAGGACATAAAATAGCAAGAAAGTTAGTTAAAAATTTATCAACTGATTTATATTGGACATATAATAAGGAAATTATAGGAGCTATTGAATATTATAAAGATAAGATAGACGGAGTTTTATTTTTACAAACGTTTCCATGTGGTCCAGATTCTTTAGTAATTGATTTGTGTAGGAATAAGATTAAAGACTTTCCAGTTGTTGTTATAACATTAGACGAATTGCAAGCAGAGGCAGGACTTAAAACAAGAATTGAAAGTTTTGCAGATATATTAAAAATGAAAAAAAATGGAAAATAAAGATATAAAAGTTTCATTTCCTCATTTGGGATCATATTGGGTAGGATTTAAAGAAATAGCTTCCATGCTTGGAGGCGAAGTTATCATGCCTACGCCAATAACAAAGAAGACTATTGAGATAGGATCAAAACATAGTCCTGATACAGCATGTGTTCCATATAAGTATACACTTGGGAATTTTATTGAATCAATTGAAAGTGGAGCTAATATTTTAATACAAGCAGGAGGTACATCATGTAGATATGCATATTATGGAGAAGTTCAGGAGACTGCATTAAAGAAACTATACCCTGATAAAGATTTCGAAGTGTTAAGATTTAGTACTCATAAGATTAGTATATTGAAGACTTTACTTAGATTTAAAAAGATTAATAAAAAACTTACATATTTTGAAATGATACGTAAGTTTATAATGGCGTATAAGAAGTTTAAGGCAGTAGAGATATTAGAAGATTATATCAGAAAGAATATTGGATTTGAAAACAAGGAAGGAAATTTTGAAAGAATATTTAAGATTTTTTTAAATGATTTAGATAAGTGCAAGATATTCAAGGAAGTTGATGATGTAGTAGAGAAATATTTTAAAGATGTAAAGAATGTTGATATCACCAAACCAAAGGATTTACTTAGAGTTGGAATTTTAGGAGAGTTTTATGTAGTAATAGAATCTTTTTCTAATTTTTATATTGAAAAGGAATTAGGAAAAAGAGGAGTTGAGATTCATAGATTTGTGAGTTTAACTCATGAATTAGATTTAGCAATACATAAAAATAAGATATTAAAAACACATTTAAAAATTGCAAAGAAATATATAAAGCATCATATGGGAGCACATGCCACAGAAAACATTGCAAGAGCAATAGAATTAATAGAAGATGGCTTTGATGGTTTTATACATATTAAACCATTTGGATGTGTGCCAGAAGTTTCTGCAATTTCAGTTTTGCATAAAATATCAAAGGATTATAAAGTACCAATATTATATTTTTCTTTTGATTCTCAAACTTCTGCAACAGGAGTTAAAACAAGAATCGAAGCATTTTATGATATGTTAAAAATGAAAAAAGAAAAAAAATATGGAAAAAATTAAAGGATGGATGGGAGTTGATATTGGTTCAATATCAACAAAAGCAGTTGTTATAGATAAAGACAATAAAATATTAGCAGAGAAATATATTTGGACTGAAGGAAATCCAATAGGAGCTGTGAAGAAGCTTTTAGTTGAGATTGAAAATATTTTAGATAAAAATATTTCTATAATGGGAGTTGGAACTACAGGATCTGCAAGAGAACTTGTAGGAAGGATTTTAAATGCCAATATTGTTAAGAATGAGATTACAGCTCATGCAATAGGAACATTATCTTTTCATCCTGACGTCAGAACAATTTTTGAAATTGGAGGACAGGATTCAAAAGTTATTATTATTGATGATGGAGTTGTAGTAGATTATGCCATGAATACTTTATGTGCAGCAGGAACGGGATCATTTCTAATGGCTCAGTCAAAGAGGCTTAATATTGGAGTAGAGGAATTTGGGGATTATGCAATAAGGTCAAAGAATCCAACAAAGATTGCAGGAAGATGTACTGTATTCGCTGAAACTGATTTAGTTCATAAAGCACAGATAGGTCATTCAAAAGAAGATTTAATTGCTGGATTATGTGATTCTATTGTAAATAACTATTTGAATAATGTAGGGAAGGGAAAGAATATTGAAAGTCCTGTAGTATTTCAAGGAGGAGTTTCAAAGAATATCGGAGTAGTAAAATCATTTGAAAGAATTACAGGTCATAAGATTATAATAGATAAAGAAGGTCATTTAATGGGAGCTATTGGATGTGCTATACTTGCTAGAGATAAGCAAGATGATAGAGAATTTTCATTTGATGTAAAGGATGTTAATTTCAAGACTAGGGGATTTGATTGCGGAGGTTGTCCTAATAACTGTGAGATAATGTATGTGCTGAAAGATGGAGAATTACTTGATGCATGGGGCAATAGATGTGTTAATGGAATGGAAAGATTGAAGAAATTTTTAAAAGATCAGGATTAAATCCTGATTTTTTTATCCACAGTTGACTTATCTCTTAATAAGAATTATTCTTAATAAGAGTTTAATAAATATTATAAAGATGTTAATATAAAAACATGAATAAATATTTTTTAATACCAATAATACTTTTAATACTTTTTATTTTAATATATATGAATAAAGATTCTGCAGTATTAGATTACGAAGATGATATTGTATCAAGTGAACAAGCATTCAAATTATGCAATGAAATGAATGGAGAAGTAGAGATTAGAACAATTGATGAATTGAATTATAGATATTGTGTGTTTGAAAATGGAAAGGAATGTGAGGAATGGGATCTACTTGCAGGAAGATGTGATAATAGTATCTCAGATTTCTGCGGAGCTTCAACTTTAGGAAAATGTAAGAGTGATTATGATTGTAAAGAAGATGGATGTTCTGGTGAAGTGTGTGGTTCATTATCAGAAGAAATAGCAACTGATTGTGAATTTAAAGATTGTCATGATAATGAATATTATGAATTGAAATGTAAATGTATAAATAGTCAGTGTCAGTGGATAAAATAACAAAAATATTATGGAAACATTAAAAAATTTAACAAAAGCATATGTTGGTGAAAGCCAAGCAAGGAACAGATACTCTTTTTATGCAAAGATTGCAAAAAAGGAAGGATATGAACAAATAGCAGGAGTGTTTATAGAGACTGCAGAACAGGAGAAAGTTCATGCAAAGAGATTGTTTGAACATATTCAAGAATTGAAGGGAGATGAGAATGAGGTTGTGATAGAAACTTCTGTTCCTAATGTATATGGTAATACAGAAGAGAATTTGAAAGCTTCAATTGCAGGGGAAAATTATGAGCATACATCAATGTATCCTGAATTTGCAGATATCGCAGAAAAAGAAGGACATAATGATATTGCCGCAAGAATGAGAGCAATCGCAATAGCAGAAAAACATCACGAAGAGAGATATCAGAAATTATTAGATGAATTAGAAAAAGGAACAGTATTTAAAAAAGATAATGAGGTAAGATGGATATGTAGAGAGTGTGGATATATGCATGTTGGGAATGAACCTCCTAAGGTCTGCCCAGCTTGTAAGCATCCTCAAGCATATTATCAACTTCAAAATGAACAATATTAATATGACAGAATTTAAAAGAATATATAAGTGTAATATCTGTGGTAATGTAGTAGAAGTATTAAACACAGGTAAGGGAGATTTAGTATGTTGTGGAGAGAATATGGAACTTCTATCAGAAGAAATAAAAGATGAGGGAAAAGAAAAGCATGTTCCTATTATAGAAGAAAACAAAGTTAAGGTTGGAGAAGTGGAACATCCAATGACAGAAGATCATTATATCCAATGGATAGAATGTGATGGACATAGAAAGTTTCTAAAACCAGGAGAAAAACCAGAAGCAGAATTTGAGAATTGTGATAATGTTAGGATTTATTGTAATATTCATGGAGTTTGGAAGAAATAAAAAGACAGCCTCGTAAGAGGCTGTTTTCAATAATCCAAATGATTTAATATCTTAAGTTCTATTTTTTTTGTTTCTGTATCTAGTATTGCGAAACTTGCTTGATATCTTGTTCCTGCAATATTCCCAGGATTGATTAAAAAACAACCATCTACATCTTCCATCCATGGTTTATGAGAATGTCCATAAAATACAAAGTCATGATTTTTACAGTTCTTTTCTGCAATTTCTTTAAAATGAGTGTATCCTATTTTAATACCATCTATTTCAATTGATGCAAAGTCAGTTGGTAAGTCTTCAAAATCCTCTTTCATATCTCCATTACCAAGTACTATATACACCTTTCCTGCAAAAGAATCAGTTATATAGTGTAGTGTTTCTTTTCTTGTGATATCCCCACAGTGTATAATAGCATCTATTTTTTCGCTGGTAGTATATTCTAGGAATAACTCAATGTTTTTTATATTATCGTGTGTGTCTGATATTATTGCTATTTTCATATATTGTATAATAGTACATAATCTTGTTTTCGTCTATTTTTTATAGTATCATCAAATATGCCTCAATCAGTCTTAGAACAGATAAAAAACAAGCTTGATATAGTTGAGGTTATATCAGGGTATATAAAACTCAAGAAAGTAGGAGCTAATTATAGGGCAATGTCGCCATTTCATCAGGAAAGTAATCCTTCTTTTTTTGTATCACCGTCAAAGCAAATATGGCATGATTTTTCTGCGGGAACAGGAGGAGATATGTTTAGGTTTGTGATGGCAATAGAGGGGATTGAATTTAAAGAGGCATTAAAGATTTTAGCAACAAAAGCAGGAATAGAATTGAAATATTCTAAACAATACAAAGAGATTAAAAATCAAAAAGATATTCTAGTTGAGATTCTACAACTTGCTACTAGATTTTATCAACATCAATTAGAGAATTCTACTAATGGAGGATATGCAAAAAAGTATTTACTCTCAAGAGGAATAGAGGAAGATATAATTAAAAAATATCAAATAGGATATGCTCCAGATACTTGGTCATATTTAGTAGAGTATTTAGAGAAGAAGGGATATAAGAATAATGATATAGAGAAGTCAGGGCTTGCGACTAGGAACAAGAGAGGAGGATTTAATGATAAGTTTAGAGGAAGAATAATGTTTCCTATAGCAGATTTAAATTCTTTGATAGTAGGATTCACTGGAAGAATATTAACAAAGACACAGGAAGAGAAAGGAATGGCAAAGTATATGAATACTCCAAATACTCTAGTTTATGATAAGAGTAGAATTCTATATGGAATAGACAATGCTAAACTTCCTATTATCAAAAATGACTTAGCTATACTTGTAGAGGGACAGATGGATCAGATAATGTCATATCAGTCAGGAGTAGAGAATGTAGTTGCAATTTCTGGAACTGCATTAACAGAATACCATTTGATGATTTTAAAGAGATACACAAAGAATTTAGTTATTGCATTTGATATGGATCTAGGAGGAAATTCTGCAACAGATAGAAGTATTAAAATGGCCTTAGCCCAGGGATTTAATGTAAAGACAATTAATTTAGAGCAGGGACAGGATCCAGCAGACATTGTAAGAGAAGATAAAGAGAAATGGAAAAAGATTGTTTTAAATACACAATCTGTAATGGATTTTTATTTTAAAATAGCATTGGGGAAGTTTGATAAAACTAATATTGATGGTAAGAAAGGAATTTCAGATATTATACTTCCTGCAATTGCGAGAATTCCGAATGCTATAGAAAGAACTCATTGGATATCAATATTATCAGATGAGATAAAAATAGCAGAAATTGCAATTACAGAAGAATTGAGAAAGTATTCTGACAAACAAGAGAAAACTGAGATTAAAGTTCCTATAATTAAAAAAGAAATACAAGACAAAAAGACTAGAAGGGATATGTTGGAAGAGAGAATCACAGCAATACTATTTAAAAACAAAGAGGAGATAAAGGTATTGAAAGAGGATGACTATTCGTATTTTTCAGAAAATATTGCTAGCATAATAGAAGGTATAAGAGATAAGAAGGAGTTTAATACAGAAGAGACAGAAGGGTTGAATAAGATGGTATTTTTGATGGAAATTGAGTATGATGGGTCAGACCCAAAAGACATAACCAAGGAATTAGAAGAGTCCTTAAAAGAGCTTAGGATTCTTGTTATTAAGAATAAGATGAGTGAGATATCCAGTGAAATTAAGAATTTAGAAAAAGAGAATAATATAGATGAAGTTAAAAAACTTTGCGATGATTTACAAAAATTAAGTAGAAAAATTTTAAATTAAAATGGCAACTAAAAAGAAAACAACTAAATTAAAAGCTAAAAAAACTACTAAGAAAAGAGTAGTTAAAAGAGTTACTAAAAAGAAAGTAGTTAAAAAAACTACTAAGAAAAGAGTTACTAAAAAGAAAGTAGTTAAAAGAGTTACTAAAAAGAAGCCAGTAAAGAAGAAAATTGTTAAGAAGAAAGTATCAAAAAAGAAAGTAGTTAAAAAGAAGCCAGTAAAGAAGACTAC
>CBDUWM010000009.1:0-14685 GCA_965370925.1 uncultured bacterium | reverse complement strand
TAATTCAGATTGGATTGTTTGTGGATATTTATTCATCTTTTATCTAAGTACATTATCCATTTTCTTTTAAAAACTTTAATATATCACTTTTATTTTACAATTCTTTTTTTTAATTTCTTGATATCCACTATATTCTTTCCCAAAAATACTTGCACAGCACTAACTGCGCTATCTTTCGCTGTAGCAGGACTGCATGCCACCCAAATAGCAAAATCATATAACTTTATTGGATCAATTTTTATCCATTTTCCATTCTTATACAAAAACCATAACATTGTAGCCATTGCTATTCTTTTATTTCCATTCTGGAAAGGATGATTTTTAATCATCAAATAGAAAAGTATTGATGCTTTAGGAACCAACCCATTGTATTTACTCTTCCCTCCAAATTCTTGGAATGGAACAGATACACAACTTTCTAATACATTTTTAAATCTTGTATTAAAAGCAGGGATTTTTTCACTATATGAAAGATATTTTTCTGCATAAGAATATGAGACTCTTTCTACTTCTTTTATATTAACTTTCTTCATACTTTTCCCAATAATTCAAATGTTTCTCTGTAATCCTCCATTGCTTTGTCCATTGCCATATCAATTTGTTTTTCCTGCTCTTTACTTAATTCTTTCCCCAAAATAAAATCCAGCTCTTTTTTTGGAATAACAAACATATTACCAATCTTACTAGCATTAATATTCCCTTTTTTAATCTTATTAAAAACAGCCACCCTGCTTATTCCTAAGATTTGTGCAAACTCTGTTATTGTATAAAATTCTTTTTTCATATTTTTTTATTTAAGGTTAAGAATCATTAACCTAATATATGATATTAACAAATGTTAATATATCTGTCAAGATGCATATCTTGACATTCCTCCAAAAACATGCTATACTTAGTATACCCTAATGAAAGATATTTAACAATTTAGCGGTAGAAAGGACTAAACAATGACCATCTATATAATCAGTATACTTATTGGTTTAATAACACTTTTTGTTATGATGGAGAGATCTGGAGAATTGGAAACAAAAGACAATATTATATCTCTCAGAAGCTATGGCATATCAATACTCATATACTCCCTATTGAACCTTGGAGTATATATATGGATTAACAGCCATGCTTTCTATATCATTATCGCATCAGTTTTTTTTCTATTCTCAATGATATATTTCTTAAATAGCAATATGGTAAAGACAGATTCAGAAGAGAGAAAAGAAGAGGAAAAAAGGAATCCATTTATGGCCAAAGAAAAAAAAGAAGGCATTTGCCCTCATTGCACCAGAATAATGGGAAAACCAAAATGTATAGAAATAAGCAGACATAATGTAACCATAGGCAATAATACTTTTTCAAACACAATAGTTACCTATATGTACATCTGCCCATCATGCAAAATGATCCTTGGATTTTCAAACTCAACTGAATAACACATGGCGAGGTTAATAGACCTCCAAAACAGAAAGTAAAAAATCATGACCAATATCGGTATTTGCCCTGTTTGCAAAAAAGAAGTACCAGAAATGATTATCGTAAAAATGCCTAGCAAGATAAACAAAGACAGACACCCAAATTCCGATATATACATTAGTACATATCAGTATCTTTGCCCACATTGCAAAGCAATTCTTGGAGTCTCAATGTTTGAGGACGATGACGACGATTAGGAGATAGAACTACTCTAACCAGAAAGGGGAAACAATGATCACATTCCTTAATTCAACTACTAATATTATTGGTTGGATTACTATAATATTAGTAGTTGGTATGATAGTCAGCGATGATCTTGGTTGCGCACATTTCTCCACAATTATAATTCTTCTAACAATCTGGGTGATTCTACGATTCGGAGTTATGAGAGTTATACTTTAACTATTATTCACAACCATAGGCGGTAAAGACACTAAGTCTCTATCGCCTCTTTATTTACAAAATATTTCTCAATTTCCTCTTTTTAATATATAATCAAAATAACATGTTTTTAGTAATAGGCTTGGGAAACCCAGGCAAACAATACAAAAATACAAGACACAATCTAGGCTTCTCTGCCCTAGACAAACTTTCTGATACTTGGGAAACAAAAGAAAAGTTTAAAGCAGAAATAGCAAAGATTCAAATCAAAGACAATGAAGTAATCTTAGCCAAACCCCTAACATACATGAATCTCTCAGGAGAAAGTGTTTCAAAACTAATCTCTTTTTATAAAATCACAGACCTAATTGTAGTTCATGACGATATGGATTTAGACATAGGAAAATTAAAAGTATCTGCAAATAAAAACTCAGGAGGACACAAAGGAGTCCAATCTATTATAAACAACAAAGGAAACAATAAATTTACAAGAATCAGAATAGGAATAGGAAAAACACAAAATAACACAGAATCTTTTGTTTTAGGAACATTCAAGAAGCCAGAACAAGACCTAATAGATCAACAAATAGACAACTCTGTAAATGCTATTAAAGATCTAATAAACACCGACTACCCAACAACAGCCAATAAATATAATTGACAATAACTAACTCTTCTGTTATTTAACAAACTATGGACTTATTAATAGTGGAATCACCCACAAAAGCAAAAAAGATACAAAAATTCCTTGGAGATAAATACAAGGTACTGTCTTCATATGGACATGTAAGAGATTTACCAAAATCCACTCTAGGTATTGATGTAGATAAAAACTTTGAGCCTAAATATGTTATCCCAACAAAAGCAAGAAAAAAAATAAACGAACTAAAAAGAGCGGCTAAAGATGTAGATAGAGTCTTGCTTGCAACTGATCCTGATAGAGAAGGAGAAGCTATTGCATGGCATATCCTACATATATTAAAACCAAAAAACTACCAAAGAATCTCATTCCACGAAATTACAGAAACAGCAGTCAAACAAGCTCTAACTCAACCAGAAGATATTGATCAGAACTTAGTAGACTCTCAACAAGCAAGAAGACTTTTAGATAGAATTGTAGGATACAAACTATCTCCTTTCTTATGGAAAAAAATAGTAAGAGGACTTTCTGCTGGAAGAGTACAATCAGTAGCTCTAAGACTAATCTGCGATAAGGAAGAAGAAATCAAAGCATTTACACCAGAAGAATATTGGTCTATACAAGCTTCTTTATTCAAAATCAAAGGAGAATCTTTTATTGCTAACTTAGTAGCAGAAAATAACAAGCCTATAAAGAAATTAGATATCAAAGACAAGAACCATGCAGAAACAATAGAAAAGAACTTGAACAATGCTGATTACATAGTAGAAAAAATAGAATGTAAGACAAAAAAGAAAAACCCTTACCCTCCTTTTACTACATCTACTCTGCAACAATCATCTGGCAACATGCTTCATTACTCTTCTAAAATGACAATGATGTTAGCTCAACAATTATACGAAAATGGATACATCACTTACCATAGAACAGACTCAACAAACCTTTCCCAAACTTCTTTGCAAGACGCAAAGGAGTTTATAAACAACACTTATGGAAATAACTATTCTTTAGAAAAACCAAGAGTCTTTGCAAGAAAAAAACTAACACAAGAAGCCCACGAAGCTATCAGACCTACATCTGCTATAAACACTCCCCAACTTCTATCCAAAAAACTAAATGATAAACAACTAAAAGTCTATGATTTAATCTGGAGAAGATTTATAGCATCTCAATGTAAGGAGGCTCTATTCGATGCAAAGAAAATAGAAATCAAAGCAAATCAATACACCTTCAGAGCAACAGGACAGACAATCAAATTTGATGGATACTTAAAAGTATACCCAGAGAAACAAAAAGAAAATATCTTACCAGAATTAAAAGAAAAAGAAACTCTAAACTTAGAGAAACTTCTAAAAGAACAACACTTCACTCAACCACCAGCAAGATACACTGAAGCAAAATTAGTAAAAGCATTAGAGGAATTCGGAATAGGAAGACCTTCAACATATTCAAGTATTATCTCTGTTATTCTAACTAGAAACTATGTTATTAAAAATGATGACAGAAAATTCCAACCAACCGACATGGGAACCAATGTTAATAATATGCTTGTTCAACACTTCCCTGCTATAGTTGATGTGAATTTTACTGCTAAGATTGAAAGCAACTTAGATGAAATCGCAGAAGGTAAAATCAAATGGCAGGATCTAATCAGATTATTCTATGAACCATTTATTGAGAACCTAGAAAAAAAACTAAAAGAAGTTGAAAAACAAAATACTGATATTCCTACAGACAAGATATGTCCTAAATGTGGAAAACCTCTGATCATCAAAACTGGAAGATTTGGACAATTCTATGCATGCTCAGGATTCCCAGATTGTAAACATGCAGCACCTCTAGAACAGAAAACCATAGATATTAAATGTCCTAAATGTAAATCAGACATTGCAATCAAAAAAACTAGAAGAGGCAAGATATTTTATTCATGTGTTAATTGGCCCAAATGTGATTTTGCAGCATGGAATGAACCTATCAATGAATTCTGCCCAGACTGTAATTCCATTTTAACTAAAACTCCAAAAGGACAAATCAAATGTTCAAACAAGGAGTGTAAGTATAAGAAATAATATGGACATAAAGTCTTTAATCAAAGAGATACAGAAAAAAAAACTAGATATTGATATTAAAAAAATCAATAAAGCGTATTTCTTTGCGAAAAAGGCTCATGAAGGACAGAAAAGAAAAACAGGAGAAGACTATATACTCCACCCTCTAAGAACAGCTTTTATACTATGCGACTTTAATATTGACACCAATACTTTTATTGCGTGTCTTTTACATGATGTTCTAGAAGATACTAAAACAACAGCAGATCAAATCAAAAAAGAATTTGGACAAGATGTCCTAGACATTGTAAAGAAACTTACAAAGATTTCAAAAATAGAATACCAAGGAGCAAGAAGATATTCTGAAAATCTAAAGAAAACAATTATTGCCTTAAGTAGTGATGCAAGAATTGCATTCATCAAACTAGCAGATAGATTGGATAATTTAAAAACAATAAACACATTCCGTCCAGAAAAAAGAAGAAGAAAAGCAAGAGAAAGTTTAGATATCTATGCTCCAATTGCAAATAGGTTTGGTATGGGATGGCTTAAGGGAGAAATAGAAGACTTAGCATTTCCTGTTGTATACCAAAAAGAATATTCATGGTTAATGTCTCAGATAAAAAACAAATTTAAAACAAGGAAAGCATATCTAAAAAGAATCACTCCTAAGATACAAAAGTATTTAAAAAAAGAAAAGATTAAGATAATAAAGATTGACTATAGAGCTAAAAGGCACTTCTCTTTATACCAGAAACTAAAAAAGTACGACCTGGATATTAACAAGATTCATGATCTTGTTGCTTTCAGAATTATCGTACCCACCATAGAAGACTGTTATGCTACTTTGGGAATAATACACAAATATTACAATCCTTTAATGGGAAGAATTAAAGACTACATCGCAGTCCCAAAACCAAATGGATATAAATCTCTGCATACTACTGTATTCTGTGATAAAGGAATTGTTGTGGAATTTCAAATAAGAACTGAAAAAATGCATAGAGAAGCAGAGCATGGTATTGCAGCTCATTGGTATTACTCAGAAAAAAAAGGATTAACAGAATATTTAAAAAAAATTGCAACTAGAGCACCTGAAAAAAATGTGCTCTGGGTGAAACAATTTAAAGAATGGCAGAAAGAAATTAAAAAAGCAGATCCAAAAGACTTATACAATACACTTAAAGTAGATCTATTTAAAGAGAAAATATTTGTATTCACTACTAACGGAGATGTTATTGAATTACCAGAAAAATCATGCGCTATTGATTTTGCATATGCTGTACACTCTGATTTAGGAAACCACTGTTCTCAAGCAATTGTGAATGGTAAAATAAAAGCATTATTCTCCCCTCTTAAAAATGGAGATATAATAAGTATCAAATCAGACAAAAAAAAATCCCCGGATAAAGATTGGATAAACTATGTTAAAACACAAAAAGCAAAATCTCAGATAAGAAAATTCTTAAACCCAAAAAAAACCAGAAAAAGAGACATTATCATCAAACCTGTCTTAAACATTCAGAAAAAAATAATGACTGCTCTAGCAGACAGAAATAAGTATCAGATATTAGTTTCAGGACAAGATCATATATCAGTTGTTTATGCCAAATGTTGTAACCCTCATCCAGGAGATAAAATCATAGGATATATTACAAAAACGAAAGGAATTACTATTCATAGAAAAGACTGCAATGCAGTTAAAAGATTCAAAAAGAGTAATATTGTCCCCGTATCATGGAAAAAGAAAGCTTGACAAACACACTGTAGAAGAGTATAATATACATAGTACAAAGGAGGCCTTAAATGGCAAAGAACATAATATTGAGTATCCCTATTATTGCTATTAGTATCTTTGGTGGTATACAAGCATTGAAATACTTCTATACACAAGATCCTATAACAAATGTGTTTATATTCACATTTGCAACAATAATTCTAATCTATATCTTTTTTATGATATACGATTCACTTAAAAGGAGTCATTAAATGAAACCTTCGATAATAGTTAGCCTGATGATATATATCTTAATTTCATTTATCTCAATATATTTAGGGTATATGCTAGGATTCAAAGTATTTGACTTTCTTCCTCTCCACAAAAGCATTGTTATTTTTGTTTTTGCAACATCAACAGCAATTGCTATACTTTCTACCATCTATGATGGATTGAAAAATAAAACGGTATCGAAATGATACCGTTTTTCAATTACACTTTAAATCTCTTTATAAAATCCCGTATCTCTTCCTTATTATCAAATGAAATAACAATCTTATGCTTATTCCCTACTGACCTAAAATTCAAATTATCATATGACAAATATTGTTTAAAATCTGTTTCAAATCCTTGTATCTCTTTATCAATCAAAGATATTTTTTTAACCTTCCCTGTATCTGCATAAGTAATATCTTGAGCCATTGATTCAACATCTCTTACAGTTAAATTATTTACTAATATTTTCTCAAATATCTTATCTCTTTTAACATCCTCTGAAACTTGTAATAAAGCTCTTCCATGTCCTTCTGTAATTTGATTTTCTCTTATTGCTAATTGTATCTGCTCGGGAAGTTTAAGTAAACGAAGTGTATTTGTAATAGATACTCTCGCCTTAGAACATATTCTTGCTATCTCTCTCTGACTTAATCCAAACTCTGATTCAAGCCTTTTGTATGCCAATGCTTTTTCTATTGCATTTAAATCTTCTCTCTGCACATTCTCAATGATAGATAATTCCAACTTCTCTTGTGAAGAAGCATTTCTAATTAATACTGGAACTTGTGTAAGCCCTGCCATCTTAGAAGCTATTAGTCTTCTCTCTCCTGCTATTAACTGATAATCAGTTTCCTGTCCTGATCCACTCGCCCTATCTATTTTAGAAACTAGCAATGGCTGTAAAACACCATAATCATTTATAGATTCAGATAAAGACTTAAGATGCATAAAATCAAATTCCTTTCTTGGTTGATAAGGATTACTTTTAATCTTTTCTATTTCTATATAGAAAACAGCTTGACTATCGCCATGTTCTGGCCTTATTCTTTTCTTTTTAGGGATTAAGGCAGAAATCCCTCTTGTTGGTTTTATCATGCTTGAAATGTTTTTTCTTCTTTATTTTCTTGTGCAAGAATTTCTCTAGCAAGCATCTTGTATGCATGCGCTGCTTTTGAAGTTGGTGCAAATTGTAAAATTGTCTTTCCTGTTTTAGGAGCTTCAGCTAATACCACTGATCTTGGGATTGCTGTATCAAATATATATCCCTTAAATGTATTCTTGATTTCCTTAAATACCTTCCTAGATAATACTCCAGTTCTACTATACATAGTCATCACAGCAGACACAGACTTGAACTCATGCCCTATATTCTCCTCTACTAGATTGATTGTGTTTGTTAATTGGTTAAGCCCCTCAAGTGCCAAATACTCTGCTTGTAGAGGTATTAAAATCTCATCTACAGCACATAGAGCATTTAATGTGAGTATTCCTAGACTAGGCGGTGTATCAACTAAAATAAAATCATAATTATCTTCTACTTTCTCTAATAATTTAGCAAGCTTGAATTCTCTATTAACAGAATCCACTAACTCAATCTCCGCTCCTGCTAAATCTGGAGACGCTGGCATAATATCAAACCCCATTATTGAAGTATTTCTAATAACCTGTTCTGGTTCTACTGTTTCTAATAATGCATGATAAACAGATAAAGATAATGTTCTTGGAGTAAGCCCCACTGAAAATGATGCATTGGCTTGATGATCAAAATCAACCAAAAGAACTCTCTTCCCATATGCTGCTAGGAATGATGATAAGTTAACTGAGACATTGGTTTTACCAACTCCCCCCTTATTATTTATTACGCAAATTGTTCGTGCCATTATATATTAAATTTATCATTATTTAAACCAATTTACAAGCGTGTAAAAATATGCTAAAAAGTAATATAAAAGGCCGTGGTGGCGGAACTGGTATACGCGCACGACTCAAACTCGTGTGAGCTTGCTCATGAGGGTTCGACCCCCTCCTACGGCACATGATAGCAAACCCTGGGAAAAACTTAGGAATTGAAATAGAGAATAAAAAATATCTAAGGATCCCTATCAAAACTCATATTATTACAAAAGACGATAAGATATTAGACGTGTTTTTTAAGTATGTCCAACCTAAAAAAAATGACATTGTATTTATATCAGAAAGAATCATTGCAATTATGCAAGGGAGAGCTTATGAGATTGATAAAATGAATCCTTCTTTTTTTGCAAAACATTTATCTAAGTTAGTGCATAAATCTCCCTATGGAATAGGTCTTGCTAGCCCATACACAATGCAACTTGCAATCGAAACAGCAGGGCTTCTGAGAATCTTTCTTGCTGGAATAATTTCTGTTATAGGAAAAATCTTTGGACAAAGAGGATGGTTTTACAAAGTAGCAGGTAATAGTGTTAACGCTATTGATGGACCGTGTGATTACACTATCCCCCCTTATAATAACTATGCTAAGTTAGGACCAAAACATCCAAATAAAATAGCAAAAGAAATATCAGAAAAATTGAATATTCCTGTAATAATAATTGATGCAAATGATTTAGGAGTAGAAATTCTAGGTAAATCAGATGATACAATATCTACAGAACTAGCTAAAAAACTGTTCAAAGACAATCCCTTAGGACAAGGAAAAGAGCAGACTCCAATATGTATAGTACGAAACTCTATTTGACAACAGAGTCTTTTTCTAATAAAAAGAATGTATACATTAACAAGGAGGTTTGAATATGATATGCGTATCAACTGGAGTATTTTGGAAAATCTTTCCAAATAAAAATGATGGAATAGAAATCATTAAAGGAGCTGGTGCAGATGGTATTGAATTAATGTTTAATGATAAAGAAAGTTTTAATCTTGATGTGAAAAGATTAAAAGGATTTGACTATATTTCCATTCATTCGCCAAATGTGAAATATATATCAGATTTAAAAACAAATAGAATTCTAAGAAGATTAAATAAATTCGCAATTAAAGTAAATGCTAAGAATATCATTTTTCACACAGACAATGTAGAAGATAGTAAGCCAATTACAAAATACAAAAACTTCACAGCATGTATTGAAAATGATGACCATAATATTGATACAATGCCAATTGTAAGAAAAATGTTATCAGAAGAAAAAAAACTTATGTTTTGTTTCGACTTCGCACATGCATATAAGCATTTATCATATTCAACTTCTATAAGCAAAATGATTGATGGATTAGAAAATAGAATAAAAGAATTCCATGTTTCTCTACTCGTTAATAATAAACATGATTTTATTCACAGATCACCAATGATAGAAGATGTCAAAAATGAACTAAAGGCAATTATAAAACTCAAAAAGCCAATCATTATTGAATCCACAATACAAAAAAAAGAAGATGTATATCTTCTTGCAAAAGAAATTGAATTTCTTAAAGCCCTATAAAGGGCTTTTTATTTACATAATTAACCAACCACAAAATAGCCCAAGTAATGCTCCAAAGAATACATCTACTGGCCAATGCACACCTGCTACCACTCTTGATACTCCCATTAAAATAGATGCTGTCATAAATATCTTTCCTAAAGCAGGGTCATTCACATAAACAACATAGCTCATAGCAAAATAAAAGCTTGCATGTCCTGATGGAAATGATGAAGTTCTTTTAGGTTTAAGTAATAACTTAACTGGATTCTCAATAAAAGGTCTTTTCTTTGGAAACATCTTATAAATCATTAAAGCAAAAATAAATCTTGCCATTAATCCTGCTAATATTGCCTTTCCAAAAAATATAAGATTATACTCAGAATAATTTATAATCAATAAATATCCCAAATATCCTATCAACAAAAACCCTGAATAATGCCCAAGAAAAATAATCACATTATCAATAATTTTAGACTTTTCAACTATTTGATTTAACTTATTTAAAATATATTCGTCTATGTTTTTCATCTTATTATATTAAACTCTAATTTATCTTTTGCTTTTGTAGAATATTTCTTTATCAAACTTTTTCCAAATTCAATATCTTCTTCCCCATTATATATTCTTATAAATACCAAAGCTCCAGAAAAGTTAGAAGGTTCAATTATTATATCCCCATCCTCCCTTAACTTTTTTAAAATAATTCCCTCTTCTTTATTCCTTGATGTTATATATTCTATACCATCTACGAACAAATGCCTTCCTATCTTAAGCAATATTGCATCATTCTTTGTTAAATGATCTTTAAATTTTAAAACATTCTTTAATTTCTCCGAGAATTCTTTTTCTGTTAAAACACATCCTCCCCCTGGTTCTGGATAATCTATAATACCATATTCTTTTGCTAATTCTATTTGCTCCTTTCTCTGTCTCCCAGAAATAGAATAATATTTTCCATCAGATAATGGTCTTACTATATCAACACCTGTTTTTCTTTCTATTAATTCTAACGCTCTTTTATTCTGAGACATCGGTCTTTGTCCTAAAACCTCACCTGTAGCTATTATATCATAACCTTTTATTTTGCTTGCTTTCCTAATCATCAAAGCATGACAATCTATGCATGGATTCATACCATTCCCCCTTCCATGCTTTGGGTTCTTAACAATTTCCAAATGATCATCTGAGATATCTACAATCTCTAATTTAATATTATTCTTTACTGCAGACTCTTTTGCTTTATCTGCATTAAAAAATAAACTTTCAAAAACAACAGCAGTTACATTATACCCTTGCTTCTCTAATATCTTTACAGCAAGTAAAGAATCTAATCCTCCTGAAAATAATACTAATGCTTTATTTAACATTTTTCTTTTCTATATACAGAAACTTTGAATATACTTTTGTGTTCTCTTTTATATTCTCCATTACAACAGTTCCAGGACCTACAAAGGAACCTCCTCCTATCATCCTTCCTGGCATGAACATTGTTTTAATTCCTGTAACAACATTCTCCCCTGCTACAAACCCAAATGATTTTAATCTTGTATTGATTTTCTTTCCTTTAACTACTGTTTTTATCTCTCTTCTATCTATTCTAACATTTCCGCTAACTGTTCCATGTCCAAACTTAGATCCTTTACCAATTATACAATCACCAAAAAATCCAGCATGAAATTCATTATCTCCCATTATTATAGATCTTGTTATCTCACATCCATATCCTATCAAAGAATTATTCTCAATATTAACATAATCTCTTATCAAAGAGTTGTTTCCAACAACAGAATTGTCTCCTATATAGCAAGGACCATTAATAACAGTATTATCAAATATTTTTACATTCTTTCCTATATATACCTTTCCATTAATCTTCGCTGTTTTGGAAATTTTTGCTGTTTTATCAATATATTTTTTTAACTTAGTATCCATTAAATATTTTCCAAAAGAAAATAAATGCCATGGATATTTTAAAGCTAAAGTATCTCCAGAAACATTTATAACTTCTGTATCAATATTTTTTACATATTCATCTAATGCTTCTTCAAAATCATTCTTTAAATATTTAAAGAACTCTTTTTCTAAAATATATGCTCCAACAATTCTAGTATTTGACTTTGGTTTCTTAGGCTTCTCTTCTACACCTATAATTTTTTTCCCATTCAATTCCATTATTCCGAATAACTCTGGTTCATCGGTTTCTTGTCCAAATATATATGATCCTTTTTTCTTTGGTAATAACTTTGCAATATTTAATTGTTCTACTGTCAAAACCAAAAACCTATCTTTTATCAAATCTTTTGCAGATTCTAATGCAACATCCATTCCTACTCCATCCTTTTGGATAACATATTTTACTTTATATCCTTTTAAAGCATTCTCTATATCTTTTGATTTATCCTGTACAATAATCACATCATGTCCCTTTAAAGAATCAAGTAAATGAGCAATTAAAGACTTCCCCATTATATTACATAATGATTTATGTTGTTTATTTATAGGCCAAAATCTTGAACTTTTTCCTGCTGTAAGTATTATTACTTGCATAATGATAAAATAATTTTAACTAACTTCTGAGAATCATGTGCTACATCCCCTTTATCTAAAATCACATCTTTTCCAATATATTTATGATTTCCTTTTACATCATCAAAAGAAACAGTAGATATTAATTCATTATGTTTCTTTTTATAACCATTAATTCTTTGATTTCTTATTTCTTTATTATTATAAATAACATAATCTAATTTCACCTTCAAAAACTTCTCAATAGAATTTGTGAAATCCATTACCTTATAATCATTTGTTTCTCCATGTTTTGTCATTACATTACATACAAATACTTTTTTTGCTTTTGATTTATTCAAAGCATTCGTAACACCAGACACTAAAAGTATCTGAGCAATAGAAGAAAATAAATCTCCTGGTCCGATAATAATAATATCTGCATTAAGTATAGCATCAACTGCCGGCTTGTATGCTTTTGCTTTTGGTTCTAGATATACTTTCTTAATTGAAATATCTGCATTATGTTTAGGAATATCAATATTAGTTTCTCCTTTAATAATTTTGCCGTTATCAAGCTCTGCACATAATTGTGATTTAGATAATGTAACAGGTAAAACGCTATGTTTAGGATTAATATTTAATACCCTAGTTAATTCCTTTAAGGTCTTTTTGTAATTCTTGGAAGATAATTCAAGTGCAGTAATGAAAAGATTAGCAAAATTATGCCCCTTTAATTCTCCTGCCACAAATCTATAATTAAACAGCTCTCCTATTGCGGGAGATGCATTAGCAAGTTCAATGAATGCTCTTCTTATATCACCTGGAGATGTAATAGAATAATCCTTTCTCAATCTACCAGCTGATCCTCCTGAATCTAGCATGGCACATATTGCTGTAATTTCTACATCATGTCTTTTTAAATCAGATAAAACAGCCTTAGGCATTCCATTCCCTCCTCCAAGACAAACTACTTTTTTACATTTCTTACTCATATTTTAGACATAACAATCTTTTTGATTCCTGGCATTGGATTCTTTATATTCGGTGTCTTATATAACCTATCTACAAACACTGGTTTATTCACCTTATAATAAGTTCCAATGGAAATCTTATCACCTTCAAGATAATCCCATTCTCCCATTTTTACAAGGGCTTTTGTCTGAGAACTTAAATCAGAATCACTCATCTCATATACCCTTTCATTATAATACTTGTATGAATCTAACCACGCAATGCAGGGTTGTAATATCTCAACAAAAGAAAATCCCTTATGATTTACTGCAGATTTAATCAATTGCTTTAAATGACCTACCTTTGCTGTATATCCTCTTGATATATGACTTGCTTGAGCTTCTAACATTACTTCTAGAGGATTTAATGGATCTTCTGGAGATCCATAAGGAGTTGATTTACCTTTAAATCCCTTTGGTGAAATTGCTGTAAATTGTCCTGTAGTTAAAGCAAATACTCTATTGTCATGTAATAAAACTGTAATATCAATATTTCTCTTTGCTGCATGTAATAAGTGAGCAATTCCTTCATTAAAAGCTGCTCCATCTCCAATGCATACAATTACCTTCAAATTAGGATTTGCAATTTTAGCTCCTACTGCAGGTGGGATAGATCTACCGTGTAAACCGTAGAAAGTATTTATTCCAATATAGTCAACAATCTTAGCATGACATCCTACTCCACTAGTAATTAATATATCTTCTTTTTTAGTCCCTGCTTTTATCAACTCCTCAACAGCTGATTTAAGTGCTGTAAGTAATCCAAAGTTTCCACATCCAGGACACCAAGTATTAATAGCATTTGTATCTAATGTATTTTTCATATTTTTTTCTTAAGTTGTTTTAATAATTCATCTGCAAACATTGGTCTTCCTGTATATTTCAAAATTCTTGAATTTACTTTAAATCCTTGTTGTTCAAATAAATCTGCCATTTGTCCAAATGCTCCCGACTCAACAGCGATGAAATTAGTTACTCCTTTCAAAGCATTTGCAACTGATTTCTTTGGGAAGGGTTGCACAATTCTAGGTTGAATTAATTTAATCCCTAAAAGTTCTGCTACTTCCTTTGCAACACCAGTCACAGATCCCCATGCCATAATAGCAGTCTTTGATTTCTTATTTCCATATACTTTAACAGGATTTAGTTTCTCAACTTCCTTTTCAAGTAATTTATACTTTCTAATCCTCTT